>DASTAF010000492.1:0-6345 GCA_035713005.1 Acetobacteraceae bacterium | reverse complement strand
CGCCGGATGCCGAGGGGCGCAATGCGCCGCAACAGGCGCAGGGCGAAGCCCGGAGCGTCGATGGTCACCACCACATCTGGCCGATGGGCGGCGACATCCGCCACCGCCTGATCGAGCCGGGCGCGCAGCAGCGGCAGGCGGGGCAGGATTTCGGCGAAGCCCATCACCGCCAGATCCTGCATGGGAAAGAGCGATGCCAGCCCCTGCTCGGCCATCCTCGCCCCGCCGATCCCGGCGAAATCGAGATCCGGCCGGGCCCGCCGCATCGCCGCCATCAGCCGCCCGCCGAGCGCATCCCCGCTCGCCTCGCCGGCCAGGAGGTAGATCAGCGCCATGGCGGATCGGCGGCGCGGCGATTCCCAGGAATGGTGCCGGGGATCAGCCGCCGATTCCTGCCTGCCCGGATGCTTCCGCCTGCGCCCCGGTGATGAACCGCTCCAGCGCCGCCTTTTTCGCCGCCAGGGACAGGCCGCTCTGCTTCGCCACGATGGGGCAGTAGGCAGCGATCAGATAGTTGGTGAGCTGGTTCGGAGACATTGTCGGGTCGCTGCTCCGCAGCGCGGCGAGCAGCATTTGCGTGCGGGCAGGCAGGGTATCGGGTGTCGCATCGCGCATGATGCTCATCCAGCCGCTGCCGGGATCGGAGAGCAGGTTGGCATCGCCCGAGGCGCTGACCAGCGGGCAACCGAACCGGCGGGCGGCGGCGCTGGCGATCGGCGGCAGGTTGAGGAAGTCGGGATCGGCGAGGGCGATCGGCAGCGGCGGCGCGGTCTCCCGCATCGCCAGCACATGCCCCGGCGTCGCATCCGCGGCGCCCTTGTTGCCCCAGGCGGTTCGCACGTAATTGGCGAGGGCGGCGATCTGGTGATCATCCAGCGACGAGCCGAAAGCGGGCATCGGCGCGCCGTTCGGATGCCACGGCCCCAGCCCGCCCAGCACGGCGCCGATCACATTGTTGGGCGGCCCGCCATAGACCGCGCTGTTGCCGGCGAGGTTGGGGAACACGTTGGCCATGCCCTTGCCGGTCGCCTGATGGCAGCCGGCGCAGTTCGCCGAGTATAGCGCCTTGCCGAGCTTCTCGTCCGCCGGCGTGAGCTTGCCCCGGCGCGGCGTGCGCCGCGGCCTGGTCGCCTGCTGCAGATACTGCGCGAGGTCATCGATATCGGATTTCGGCAGCTTGCTCAGGCTGTAATCGACCACGCTTTTCATCGGGCCGAAGGCGGAGCCATTCACCAGGTTGCCGCCATTATGCAGGAAGCTGACCAGATCCTGCTGTTTCCAGGCGCCTACGCCGTAGCGCTTCGAGGAGGATATGTTCGGCGCGTACCAGCTTTCGCCAAGGATGGGCGAGCCGGCGAGGGATGAGCCGGTGCGCACCGCGAACATGAAGTTGCGGGGTGAATGGCACTCGCCGCAATGGCCCAGCGCCTCGGCGATATAGGCGCCGTTGCGGACCGCCGGGCTCCAGCTCTTGGCATATTTGATCGGGCCGGGATGGAAGAACAGGATGCGCCAGCCGAGCAGCACGGCGCGGATGTTGAACGGAAACATCAGCGAATTGGCCGGCGGCCGGTGATGGACCGGCTTCAGCGAAAAAAGATAGGCCTTGATCGCCATCACATCCTGATAGGTGAGCTTGGAATAGGAGGTGTATGGCATCGCCGGATAGATGTATTTCGGGAACACCAGCAGCGAATTCTTGGGCAGGATGCCGTTATGCAGCGCGTCCCAGAACTGCTTGTCGGTCCAGTTGCCGATGCCGGTGCGCTTGCTGGGGGTGATGTTGGCGGAATAGAGGGTGCCGAAGGGAGTGACCAGCGAGAGGCCACCGGAATAGGGCTTGTAGCCCGGCGCGCTATGGCAGGGCATGCAGTCGGCGGCGGTGGCAAGATACTTGCCGCGGGCGATCAGCGCCGCCTGTGCCGCGTTCGCCGGCGCGGCCTTGGCCGGCTTCGGAATTCCCACCTGGTGCTTCACCAGTGTCTGCTTCGGCTGCGTCGGCTTGATCTGCGCGGGCGGGGTGGAATCACCGAAGGCGAATCGCACGCCGAGCGTCCCGCACAGCACCATCATCAGGGCAAGAATCCCCCATGACGACATACCCGAACCTCTCGGCGGCAACCGCAAATTCTTCTTTGGCATTCTTCCGACCTGGCAAATGACGGCCTTGCGGCCGCCGTGTATCATGAAGCCCGGCGCCGACCGCGCCCGGAGGAGCAGCGCCCCCGGATTTTATTGCGGCGGAATTCAATATCTATCAAGAGGGAGGGAAAACGCCGCTTCCGGCCGAATACCATGACATGAGGAGCTTGAATGACATCCCTGGGCAGTCTGATCGTCCTGCTGGCCGCTGTCTTCTTCATCTATCCGCTGGCGGTTCAGCGGACCACGAGCGAATGCGTGGCCCTTGGCCGCCTTGCCGGCGCGAAAGAGGCGAATGCCCAGGTCGGAGCCATGGCTCGCAAGGCGGAGGCGGCGGATTTGCCGCGCGTTCCCGCGCCAGTGGGCTGCGCCTGGCTCTACTGGCGCTCGACCCTCAACGGCGGGCAGCCCTGATTTTCCGCCGCGCGAGGCTTCACAAGCACGGCGGAGCTTGCTACTTGGCCTTCGGGCAGGGTGCATAGCTCAGTTGGTAGAGCAGCTGACTCTTAATCAGCGGGCCCAAGGTTCGAATCCTTGTGCACCCACCATTCCCCTTCAGGATGCCGGGCTGGGAGGCTTTCCGTCCAGCGAAACCGCGTTGGTCACCGTGATCGTCCGGCCGACCATCATCCTCAGCCCGTTCAGCCCCCATTCGTAGCGATCAAGCACGCCCCTGGTGTCGAACCCGATCAGCGCGCCGCCGCGCGTTACATCCGTCATCGTCATGGTGAACGGGTGGGTCTGGCCGTGCAGGGTGAGCATGCCGGCGATCTCCGTGCCGCCCTTGCTGCACCGGCCCTGGAACCGGGCGGTCGGGTAGCGCGCCGGATCGAGGAAGCCTCGCGACATCACCTGGGCGCGGACCAGCGCGTTCGGCGCGGTAAGGCTGCGGATCACGAAGGTTACATCGATGGAGCAGGCCCGGGTGGCGGGGTCGAAATCCAGCCTGCCATGAAGCTGGCGATAGGTGCCGCTGATGTCGAACAGCATGGCGCGGGAATGGGTCTGCGCCAGCATGTTCCCTGGCGTCAGCGGCATCGTCTCCGGCGCCGCGAGGGCAGGGGTGGTGGCGAACGGGCCGAGCGCGGCAGCCGCGAGCAGCAGGCGTTTCATGGCGTCTCCCGGTGACGATTGAAGCCATTGATTGCCATATGCGGCATGACGCGGCAACGGAAGAGTTACAGCCTCAGCCAGTGCACCAGGAGCGGCGCCAGGATCGAGGTGATCAGTCCGTTCAGCCCGATGGCGAGGCCGCCGAAGGCGCCGGCGGTCTCGTTCATCAGCAGCAGCCGCGCCGTCGCCATCCCATGCGCACCGGTGCCTCCGGCGAGGCCCTGGGCGCGCCAATCGCCGATCCGCAGGAGCCGGAACAGCGAGACGCAGATCAGCCCGCCGAAAATCCCGGTGAGCAGCACGAAGATGGCGGTCAGCGAGGGCACCCCGCCGAGATCCTGCGAGATGCCCATGGCGATGGGGGTGGTGACTGACTTCGGCGCCATCGAGATCACCACGCTGCGCGGCGCGCCCAGCGCCCGGCTGATCAGCATGGCGGAGAGGGATGCCGCCGCGGAGCCTGTGATGATCGCGGCCAGGATCGGGATCAGGTTGCGGCGCATGGTGGCGAGGTTCGCATGCATCGGCACGGCCAGCGCCACCGTCGCCGGGCCGAGCAGGAACTGCACGTAGCGCGCCCCGTCGAAATAATTGTGATAGGAGGTGCCGGTGACGAGCAGGATGACCACCAGGAAGATGATCGCCAGCATGATCGGGTTCGTCCAGGCGACATGACGCGCGCGCTGGTCGATCCAGACCGCCGCCTGCCAGGCGAGCATGGTGATGGTGAGGCCGAAGAGCGGGCCGCTCTGCAGATAGACCCAGGCGTGGTAGATGCCGTAGCGCATCAGCGGTCGGCCCGGGCGAAATATTGCATCACCAGCCCGGTGACCGAGAAGGCGATAACGGTCGATACCGGGATGGCGATTGCGATGGCCAACGCGTTCTCCCTCAGCACCGCCCCTTCGCTGACGATGCCGACCCCGGCGGGAACGAAAAGCAGGCCGAGATTCCTGAGCAGTCCCTGGGCCAGCCCGTGCACTTCCGTCGAAGGCCCGCCCCGGATGACCAGCAGCACCAGCAGCAGGATGAGGCCGAGCACCGGCCCCGGCACCGGCCAGCCGGCGGCATGGGCGATGACGGTGCCGGCGAGCTGGCAGACGAGCAGAAGGCAGAACGCGCCGATCATGATGATCCCTCTCGTGACGGTTGATGTATGGCGGGCGCGAACCTGCCCTGGATTTGCCGCCCTAGTTGTGCACTTGTGCCTGACGCAATGGACCCCGCCGTATCAAGCCTCCTCACCCGGCTGCAAGACCAGCCCTCGCATACCGGCTCGCTCATCGTCACCATATTCGGCGATGCGATCATGCCGCGCGGCGGGGTGGTCGCGCTCGCGACCCTGCTGGAGATCTGCGCCGCCTTCGGCATCGGGCCGGGGGTGGTGCGGACGGCGATCTCCCGCCTGACCGCGGATGGCTGGGTCTCCGGCAGCCGCCAGGGGCGGATGAGCTATTACTGCATCCCGCGTGGCCGCCGGGGGGAATATGTCCGCGCCGAGCGCCATATATTCGGCGCCGGGCGGCGCCAGGGCGTGAGCAGGCTGAGCCTGGTGCTGCTGGAGCCGAGCGAGGCGCGGGACGCGCAGCGAGTCCGGCTTTCGCGGCTCGGCTTCGTCGGCTGGCAGGGCTGGATGCTGGCGCCGGAGCGGCCCCTGCCGCGCTCGCTCGCGGCCCAGCTTCCGGTGCTCACCGCCGATGCGCCGGCCGAGACGCTGCGCATGATCGCCGCCCGCGCCTGGAAGCTCGACGACCGGCGGCGCGAATACCAGGACTTCATCGAGGCCTTCGACGGGCTGGCGCGGCCGGGCTTCCCGATCGGGAGCCTCCCGGAGCTGGATGCGCTTGTCGCGCGCCTGCTGCTGGTCCATGACTTCCGACGCATCGCCCTGCGCGATCCGTTCCTGCCGAAAGCTTTTCTGCCGCCCGACTGGGCGGGCACCGAGGCGCGCCGCCTCTGCGCGCGGCTCTATCCGGCCTTGCTGCCGGCCTCGGAGGCCTGGCTCGACCATAATGCCCGAACGGAATCCGGGCCGCTGGCGAAGCCGTCGCCCTCGCTGTACCGCCGATTCCAGAGCCACCGCTAGCAGAGGCCGCCATGCAGGACAGCCGCCAGACTCCGGAACAGTTGATATGGCGGCGTCCCGATGTAGGGTAGAACCTGCCGGACGGTCTGGAACCGGCCGCGACATGAACGGGGAAACGATGCGAACTTCCATGATCGCCTGGATGATCAGCCTTGTCCTGGTCATCGGCCTGTACACGGCAGGCCCCGCCATCTGGTTCAACCGCGCGGCACCACCCATTCTCGGCATGCCGCCGCTGTATTTCTGGTTCGTCCTGGTTCCCCTCCTCAACCCGATCATCCTGGGCGCGCTCTATGTCATAGACCGGGTCTCCGGCGGCTTCGGCAACGATCTCGAGGAGGGCTGACCGGCATGACCACGCTCAATCTCATCCTGGCCTTCGTCCTGATCGGCGTCATCATCGTCACCTGGATCGGGATCGCCTCCGGCAGGGCGGCCTCGCATTCGCTGGAAGGCTGGATGGTGAACGACCGCAGCATGGGGCCGTTCCTCACCTGGTTCCTGCTGGGAACCGAGATCTACACCGCCTTCACCTTTCTCGGCCTTGCCGGTTTCGCCTATGCCAAGGGCGGCGGCGCCTTCTACAATGTCGCGACCAACGATGTCGGCTACGCGCTCGGCTTCTTCATCCTGCCGGCGATCGGGTTGATCGGCCGCAGATTCGGCTATGTCACCCAGTCGGATTTCATCGCCGGACGCTATCAGAGCCGTGGCCTCGGCATCCTCGTCGCCTTCTGCTCCGCGATCATCATGATCGCCTATATCGATCTCAACATCGAGGGGCTGGGCGCGATCCTGACCGTGCTGACCGATCACCGGCTCAACGTGCTGAGCGCGGACACGATCGGCTTCGCCGTGCTCTCGCTCGCCGTGTTCTTCGGCGGCATCCGGGGCAATGCCTGGCAGTCGGTGATCAAGGACGTGCTGATGTTCGGGGTGATCGCGACATTGTTCTTCCTGCTCCCCTACCGGTATTTCGGCGGCTTCGGGCCGATGTTCCACCG
>DASTAF010000491.1:0-2514 GCA_035713005.1 Acetobacteraceae bacterium | reverse complement strand
GGCGCAACCGGATGCTGCAGCCCGATCAGGTAGCGCGTCAGCTCCTCCAGGCTCATCTCGTGCGGATGGATATTGGCGACGATGCGCCCCCGGTCCAGCACCACCAGCCGGTCCGCCAGCGCGTGAACATGGGCGAGGTTGTGCTCGATATAGATCGCCGCCCGCCCGCCTTCCTTGATCGAGCGGACGAAATCCAGCACCTTCTGCACCTCGGCGATGGCCAGCGCCGTGGTCGGCTCGTCGAGGATGATCAGATCGGCGTCGAAATGCATCGCCCGGCCGATGGCGATGCCCTGCCGCTCGCCGCCCGAAAGCTTCGCCACGGTCGAATCCGCGTCGATGCCGACGCCACGGAAGCCCAGCGTCTGCTGCAATATCTGGTTGGCGACGCGCCGCTGCTCGCGGATGTTGATGAAGCCGAAGCGGTTGGTGATCTGCCGGCCGACGAAGAAATTCCGCCAGAGCGGCTGCTTCTCGCCGAGCGATTTCTCCTGATACACCGTCTCGAAGCGCAGGTCGTGCGCCTTGCGCACCGAGTAACTGTTCCAGTCGATCGGCTGGTCGCGCACATAGAGCCTGCCGGAAGAAGGCGGCACCACGCCCGTCAGCGCCCTGATCAGGGTGGACTTCCCGGCGCCGTTATCGCCGATCAGCCCGACGATCTCGTTGCGGCCGATGGCGAGGTCGATATCGCTGAGCGCCCGCACCTTGCCGAACGAGACGCAGAGCTTCTCGGCCCGGACGATATGCGTGTAGTTGCGTTCGGACATGCTGTTTCCCCCGCGCGACTATCAAATCTGTAATTTGATTTGTCAATTTGCTTTCCGGGGCGATTCTGGAACTCCCTCCCCGGCCACCAGGATTTGATCCTGGCCGTCGCATCCGCCCGATGATCTCCCTACATGCCGGGGACCGCAAGCGGAGAAATATGATGCAGGCCGATTCCAGCACCATGACCGATGACGAGGCGCGGCTGACCGACGCGTACTGGCGCGCGGCGAATTATCTTTCGGTCGGCCAGATCTACCTGATGGATAATCCGCTGCTCAGGCGCCCCCTGGAGCCCGCCGACATCAAGCCGCGCCTGCTCGGCCATTGGGGCACCACGCCGGGGCTGAACTTCATCTACGCCCACATGAACCGGCTGATCCGGGCGCGGGATGCGAACGCCATCTTCGTCTGCGGCCCCGGCCATGGCGGCCCCGGCGTCGTCGCCAGTGTCTATCTCGAAGGCACCTATTCCGAGGTCTATCCGAATATCGGCCGGGACGAGGCCGGGCTGAAGCGTCTGTTCACCCAGTTCTCCTTCCCCGGCGGCATCCCCAGCCACGTGGCGCCGCAAACCCCCGGCTCGATCAACGAGGGCGGCGAGCTGGGCTATTCGCTCGTCCATGCCTATGGCGCGGTGTTCGACAATCCCGATCTGCTTGCCTGCTGCGTGATCGGCGATGGCGAGGCGGAAACGGCGGCGCTCGCCACCAGTTGGCACTCCAACAAATTCCTCAACCCGAGGCGGGACGGCGCGGTGCTGCCCATCCTGCACCTGAACGGCTGGAAGATCGGCGGCCCCACCGTGCTCGCCCGCATCCCGGAGGCGGACCTGCTCTCGCTGATGCGCGGCTATGGCTACGATCCGCGCATCGTGGCCGGGGATAACCCGACCCCGATGCACCGCGAAATGGCGGCGGCGCTGGATCAGGCCCATGCCGACATCATCGCCATCCAGGACGACGCGCGGAACGGCAAGGGCGCGCCGGAGCTGCCGCGCTGGCCGATGATCATCCTGAAAACGCCGAAGGGCTGGACCGGTCCGCGCGAGGTGGACGGCAAGAAGGTCGAGGGCACCTTCCGCGCCCATCAGGTGCCGCTGAGCGAGGTCCGCGATAATGACGATCACCGCGCCATGCTCGAAGCCTGGATGCGCAGCTACAGGCCGGAGGAGCTGTTCGATGACTCCGGCGCGCTGCGCGAGGAACTCGCGGCCCTCGCCCCCGAGGGCGAGCGGCGCATGGGCGCCAACCCGCACGCCAATGGCGGGCTGCTGCTGCGCGATCTCGACCTGCCGGATTTCCGCGACTACGCGGTGGAGGTGCCGGCGCCCGGCGCGGTGAAAACCGGTTCCACCACCATCCTCGGCGAATATCTGCGCGACGTGCTGAAGCGCAGCGAAACCCGGCGCAATTTTCGCATGGTGGGGCCGGACGAGACCGAGAGCAACCGGCTCAACGCCGTGTTCGAGGTCACCGACCGGATGTCGATGGCGAGGATCACCCCGGACGACGTGCATATCGGCCCGGACGGGCGGGTGATGGAGGTCTTGAGCGAGCATCTCTGCCAGGGCTGGCTGGAGGGCTATCTGCTCACCGGCCGCCACGGCCTGTTCTCCTGCTACGAGGCCTTCACCCATATCGTCGATTCGATGGTCAACCAGCACGCCAAATGGCTGAAAACCACGCGCCGGATCGGCTGGCGCAAGCCCATCGCCTCGCTCAACTACCTGCTCACCTCGCATGT
>DASTAF010000490.1:0-5644 GCA_035713005.1 Acetobacteraceae bacterium | reverse complement strand
CGCGCCGGGGCGGTGATCGCCCTGCCGAAGCTGAGCCATGGCAGGCTGCTCGCCACGGTGATGAGCTGGATCGTGCTGCTCGGCTACCTCACCTCCGCCCCGGCGGAGGCGACGGCGGTGGTCACCTATGCCAACAACTACCTCCCCGGGCTGGTCGGCACCGCCGGCACGCTGAGCCACGAGGGATTCCTGGTGGCGGCGGGGCTGCTGCTCGCCTTCGCGCTGATCAACACCATGGCGATCCGGCTGGTGCTGCGGGTGAATGCCTGGGTGACGATCTGGAAGCTCGCCATTCCGGTGCTGACCATCCTCGCCTTCCTCGCCGCCCGCTTCCACCCGGCCAATTTCACCGCCCATGGCTTCGCCCCGCAGGGGATAACCGGGATTTTCTCCGCCGTCGCCACCTCGGGGGTGATCTACGCCTATACCGGCTTCCGGCAGGCGGTGGAGCTGGCGGGCGAATCGGCCAACCCGAGGCGGGATCTGCCGGTGGCCATCATCGGCTCGGTGCTGGCCGGCTTCCTGATCTATGCCGGGCTGCAGATCGCCTTCATCGGGGCGCTGCGGCCGGGCGACCTCGCCCATGGCTGGAACGGGCTGCATTTCACCGGGGTTTCCGGCCCCTTCGCCGGCCTCGCGACCGTCATCGGCATGAGCTGGCTGGCGGTGCTGCTCTACATCGATTCCGCCATCTCGCCCGCCGGCACGGCGATCATCGCCTTCACCTCCACCCCGCGGCTGTTCTTCGCCGCCGGGCATGAGGGGCTGGTGCGCGGCCCCTTCGCCCGCGTCTCCCGCGCCGGAGTGCCGATCATCGGCGTCGCGATCACCTTCCTCGTCGGGGTGGTGTTCCTGCTGCCCCTGCCCTCCTGGCGGGCGATCATCAAGGTGGTTTCCGCCGCCGCCCTGCTCTCCTACGGCATGGCCTCGGTCTCGCTGGTCACGCTGCGCCGGACCATGCCGCCGGAGCAGTATCCGCGCCCCTTCCGGCTGATATTCGGGGTTCCGGTCGCGGCGCTGAGCTTCATCGTCGCGAATTTCATCATCGTCTGGACCGGAGCGCGCACCGCCGACGTCATCCTGGGCTACGTGCTGGTGGTCGCCATCCTCTACGGCACCTGGCAGGCGGTCCGGCATCGCGGCCTCGGTCATCTGGAATGGCGCGGAGCCTGGTGGCTGGCGCCCTATTATGGCGGGATGTGGCTGCTGGCGAATATCGGGCCGCAAGCTCTGACCCATGGCAACGGGCTGCTCTCCAATCTCGGCTTGTCGGTGCTGCTCGTCGCCTTCAGCCTGGCGATCCTGGCCATCGCGGCGCGGTCCGGCCTGCCCGACCCGCGGGAGGCGAAGGCCAGCCTGCAATCCACTTCAACTTAGGCGGGCATTGAGCTAGCCTGCTTCCACCAAGCCCGTGGAAGTTCATGCCGGTTTCAGCACGCGCCGCCCTCGATGAGTCATCCCCGGCCCTGCGCGACGCTTGGTCCGCCCTGCTCCGGCTGGCTGCGGGCGAGCGGGAGCGGCTGATCCTGTTCCTGCCGGTCGCCATGGGGGCGGGAATCCTCATCTATTTCGATCTGCTGAACGAGCCGTCCCCGATCCTGGCTTATGGCCTGCCGCTGGCGGCCGGCGCGGCGCTGGCAATATGCTGGCGGCATCCGGTTCCGCGCGGGGCGGCCCTGCTGATCCTCGCCGCAAGTCTCGGCTTCGCGCGCGCCGCCCAGCACAGCGCCGCCTATCCGCCCTTCCCGCCCATCCCGCGCCATGCGGTGGTGATTTCGGGGCGGATCGCCGGCATCGACCTGCTGCCGGCGGGGCGGCGCATCGTGATCGCGCATCCCGCCCTCGGCGATGCCCCGCCCATGAGCCGCGATGTGCGGGTTCGGCTGCACCGGGGGGATGACGCGGCGCTGGCGGCGGGCGACGTCATCCAGGTGCGCGCCCTGCTCTTCGCCCAGGACCGTCCCGCCTATCCCGGCGGGTGGAGCTTCGCGCGGGACGCCTATTTCGCCGGGCTGGCCGCTTCCGGCTTTGCCCTCGGGCCGGTGAAGGTGACTCGCGCCGCGCCGCCCGGCTGGGGAATGCGGCTGCGCGGCCTGCGCGATGCCGTCGCCGCGCGCATCCTCGCCGTGCTGCCGGTCTCCACCGGCAGCATCGCCGCCACGCTGATGACCGGCTTCGAGCAGAGCATCCCCCCTGCCGAGCGGCAGGATTTCATCACCGCCGGCCTCGCCCATCTGCTCGCGGTGGCGGGGCTGCATGTCGGCATCGTCATGGGTGTCGCCTATGCCATCGCCCGCTTCCTCGCCGGATTCTCCGAATTCCTGCTGCTGCGGGTGCCGGCCAAGATGATCGCCTCCGTGGCCTCCTTCCTGGCCGGGCTGGGCTACGCGGCGCTGACCGGATTTCACGTGCCGATCATCCGCAGCCTGGCGATGGCGGCGCTGGTGCTGGCCGGGCTGATGGCGGGAAGGCGGGCGCTGTCCCTGCGGGGGCTGGGGCTGGCGGCGGTGGCGCTGATGCTGATCGAGCCGGACGCGGTGCCGGGGCCGAGCTTCCAGATGAGCTTCTCGGCGGTGCTGGCGCTGATCGCCGGCTATGAGGTGGTGGGGCGGCGCCTGCTCTCCCATGCGGATGGTCTGGGGCAGCGGTTTTTCCGCCATGTCGGCGCGCTCGGCTTCACCTCGCTGCTGGCGGGCGGCGCCTCGATGCCCTTCGCCGCCTATCATTTCCAGCAGATCGAGCCCTATTACGTGCTGGCGAATCTGGTGGCGGTGCCGCTGACGGCGATTTTCGTCATGCCGCTGGGGCTGGCCTCGGTGGCGCTGATGCCGCTGCATCTGGAACGCCTCGCCCTGATCCCGATGGGCTGGGGCATCCAGGCGATATTATGGACGGCGCGGCTGATCGGCCACCTGCCCCACGCGCTGATCGAGATCGAGCCGATGCCGGGCAGCGCCGCCGCCCTGATGGGGGTCGGGCTGGCGATCCTCGGCATCCTCCGCAGCCGGCTGCGCTTCGCCGGGCTGATCCCCATCCTGGCGGGGCTGATGCTGACGCTCTCGGCAAGGCCGCCCGTTCTGGTGGTCTCGCCGGATGCGCGGCTGATCGCGGTGCGGGACGGTGCGGCGGTGCGGATTCTGCGGATGCCGCGCGCCTCGAAATTCACCCTCGAACAATGGCGGTCGCTCTGGCCGGACCGGCCGCAGCGGGTCGAGACGGCGCGGGAAGCCTGCCCGGACGGGCGCTGCGCCTTCGATCGCGGCGCGATATTGTTCCTCGCCGGGCGGCGGGCGGCGGCGGCGGGCTGCGGCGATGCGCGGGTGGTGGTCTCGCCCCAGCCATTGCGGGGCGCGTGCCGGGCGCCGGGCGTCCTGGTGATCGACCGCTTCACCGTCTGGCGCGATGGCGCCGTCTCGGTGCCCCTGGTGGATGGCGCGCCGCGCCTGCTCAGCGACAGGATGATGCAGGGGAGGCGGCCATGGGTTCCGCCCTGGCCGCGCTGGCACCGCTGGAAGCACCGATCCTGAGCCGGTGCCGGGCCTCGTTCGCCCAGAGATAGGCGCGCATCGGCGCGGTCATGGACCGGCGCGGGCGGGACGCGGCCAGCGCCCTCGCATCATCGATGGCGCGGATCGTCGCGGAAAGGCGCCCGTCCCGCGCGCCTTTCGCCAGATAGGCAAGCGCACGCGGCGCCGCGCCCCAGGCACCGTTCCAGTCCCGCGCGATCAGCAGCCGGTTGCGGACGAATTGCCGCCAGCGCACGCCGCTCCATTCCACCCGCGCCTCCGGCGAGACGCCGTGGATCACCGCCAGATCGCCGTGATGCTCGATGCGCCAGCCCGCCTCGATGGCGCGAAGGGAGAATTCATATTCCTCCCAGGTGAAGAAGAGCGAGGCATCGTAGCCGCCCAGCCTCTCCCAGCAGGCGCGGGAGATGGCATGGCCGCAGCCGACGAAGGTGGTGACGGGAAAGCGCTCCCCGGCGCGGGGGATGAGGGCGCGCGGATAGCCCCAGCTCGTGAGGTCGAGTCCGCGCCCATCGGCCGCGAGAATCCTGAACCCGATGGCGCCGAGGCCGGGATCGGCGCCGAGTCGCCGGACCGCCCGGGCGGCGACATCGGGGCCGGCGAAGACCGCATCGTTGTCGAGGGCGATGATCGCCCGCCCATGGCCGAGGGAGGTGGCGAGGTTGCGCCCGCCGCCGACGCCGAGATTGGCATCGATGATATAGAGCCCGACAGTATCCGCCTCGCTCACCGCGGCGGCCAGCGCCTCGCGCGTCCCGGCGGGAGAGTCCTGATCGAGCACGATGACATGGCAGCGCGTGCCGCCCTGCGCCTGGGCCGAGCGGATGGCGGCGATGGTTTCCGCCAGCCGATGATGGCTGAGGATGACGATATCGGCGTCATAGCCGCCGCCGGGCGGCGCGCATCCCGCGATCAGCCGGGGCGCGGTCATCCCCGCTCGCCCCAGGGCGGAATGGCGAGATAGGCAAGCCGCTTCGCTTGCAGCCGGCCGCGCGCCACCGAATCCAGCACGATGCCGCAGGTGAGGGCGAGGCAGGCGATCAGCTCCAGCCCGGTCGCCAGCAGCGCGGTGGGCAGGCGCGGCACCAGCCCGGTCCTGAGGAAGGTCAGCACCACCGGCGCGCCCAGCCCCAGCCCGCCGAGCATCAGCAGCAGCCCGATCAGGCCGAAGAAGGGCAGCGGCTTCTGGTCGCGCAGCAGGGTGAGGATGGTCAGGGCGATGCGCGCCCCGTCCGGGTAGGTGCGCAGCTTGGAGACGGAGCCCCTTCCCCGCGGGCGATAGGCGCAGGGAATCTCGGCCAGGCTCATGTCGAGCGCCAGCGCGTGCAGGGTAAGCTCGGTCTCGATCTCGAATCCCGCCGCCAGGGCGGGAAAGGATTTGACGAAGCGGCGGGAGAGCACGCGGTAGCCCGAGAGCAGATCGCTGATGCGGGCGCCGAACAGGAAGCGCACCATGGCGTTGATCGCCCGGTTGCCGGTCCGGTGGCCGCTGGGGAAGGCATCGCGGGAGCCGGAGAGCCGGGTGCCCACCACCATGTCCAGCCGGTTCTCGATCAGCGTCGCCACCAGGCCGGGGGCGGCGGCGGCATCGTAGGTATCGTCGCCATCGACGAGGATGTAGATGTCCGCGTCCACGTCCGCGAAGGCGCGGCGGACCACATGGCCCTTGCCCTGCAGCGGCTCGGAGCGGGTTTCCGCCCCGGCATCGGCGGCGATCCGCCCCGTCGCGTCGGTGGAATTATTGTCGAAGACCAGGATGCGCGCATCCGGCAGATGGGCCTGGAAGCCGGCGATCACCCGCGCGATGGAGGCGGCCTCGTTATGGCAGGGGATCAGCACCGCGATGCGCGGGGCGATGGCGGCGCGGCTTTCCCGCCATTGCTCAATATGCATTTTGGCCGCCGATCACCTGGGGGATGGTCCGCAGCAGGATGGCGAGATCGAGCAGCGGCGACCAGCTCTCGATATATTCGAGGTCGCTGGCCACCCGCGCCGCCAGCGCCTCCCGGTGCTCGGTGCCGCCGCGCTGGCCGCGGATCTGCGCCAGCCCGGTCATGCCCGGCTTGAGCCGGTGCCGCACGCCGTAGAGGTCGATCATGGATTCGAAGGGCATCGCC
>DASTAF010000489.1:0-4505 GCA_035713005.1 Acetobacteraceae bacterium | reverse complement strand
CTGCGCCGAATTGCCCGATGCCCGATCCAAACCCGCCATCCCCTGATCCTTCCATCGGCATCATCGCCGGTTCCGCCGAGGCCGGAGAGCGGCTCGACCGGTTTCTCGCCGCCCATATCGGCGGCATATCGCGCTCCCGCGTCAAGGGGCTGATCCTGGAGGGCGCCGTCACCCGTGATGGAGCGGTCACCCGCGATCCGGCGGAGGCGGTCCGTGCCGGCGCCAGCTATGCGGTGGAGATTCCGCCGGCGCTGCCGGCGACGCCCCAGGGCCAGGACATCCCGTTCCCGATCCTGTATGAGGATGCCGATCTCATCGTGCTGGACAAGCCCGCCGGGCTGGTGGTCCATCCCGCTCCCGGCAACCCGGACGGCACGCTGGTCAACGCGCTGATCGCCCATTGTGGTGAAAGCCTCACCGGCATCGGCGGCGAGCGCCGCCCCGGCATCGTCCACCGGCTCGACAAGGATACATCCGGCGTCATGGTCGCGGCGAAAACCGAACTGGCCCATGCGGCGCTCTCCGCCGCCTTCGCCGCGCGCGACCTGGACCGGGAATATCTCGCCTTGTGCTGGGGCCTGCCCAATCCGGCTAAGGGCGACATCGAGGGGCCGATCGGGCGCGACCCGCGCGAGCGCAAGCGCATGGCGGTAGTCGGGCGGGGCGGGCGCCATGCCCTGACCCATTATGAGCTTTGCGAAGGCTTCGGCCTCGCCGCCGCGCTGATTGCCTGCCGTCTGGCGACCGGGCGGACGCATCAGATCAGGGTCCATCTCGCTCATGTCGGTCATCCGCTGATCGGCGATCCGGTGTATCTCCGGCGCCGCCCGGCTTCCTCCTCCCGCCTGCCGGAACCCGCACGCCGCGCGGCGCTGGACTTTCCCCGCCAGGCGCTGCACGCGGCACGGCTGGCCTTCCGTCATCCCCGGAACGGGCTCCTGCTCAGCTTCAAGAGCGAGCCTCCCGCAGATTTTGCTGAACTGACATGTCAGCTTCGCAATGCAACTGAAACAGGACTGTAATAGTACGGATTTTCTTGACTTTCAGGATCCGAGCGCATATCGTCCGCAGGATTGGTTTGGTTCCGAAATTAGCGGGTGCTGATTGCCTTGGTGTTACTGCCTTTTCAGGGGTTCTCTCAAGGTCGTGATGCGGCAAATCCGCTGACTGATGTAGGATCAGGCCACGCTAAGAATGAGGCAACGCAGTCCGGCCTTGCTTCTCCCGAAGCCCTTAATGGGGCCGGTTCTGTCACAAAATGGGCGAAAGGAACTCAGTATGGTGTCCGCCGTCGTAAATATGGCTCCCGAAGGTAATCTGTCACGCTATCTCCAAGAAATTCGCAAATTTCCCATGCTTTCCCCCGAGGAGGAGGATCGCCTGTCGCGCGCCTGGCGCGATCAGGGGGACGACAAAGCGGCGCATAAGCTGGTCACTTCCCACCTGCGGCTCGTCGCCAAGATCGCGATGGGTTATCGCGGCTACGGGCTGCCTGTGGGCGAACTCATCTCCGAGGGCAATGTCGGCATGATGCAGGCCGTCAAGCGCTTCGACCCCGACCGGGGCTTCCGCCTCGCCACCTACGCGATGTGGTGGATCCGCGCGGCGATCCAGGAATATATCCTGCACTCCTGGTCCCTGGTGAAAATGGGCACCACGGCTTCCCAGAAGAAGCTGTTCTTCAACCTGCGCCGGCTGAAGGGCCAGATGCAGGCGATCGAGGACGGCGATCTGCAGCCGGAACAAGTCTCCAAGATCGCGCGGGTTCTTGCGGTGCCGGAACAGGATGTGGTCAGCATGAACCGCCGCCTCGCGGCCCCTGATCACAGCCTGAATGCGCCGATCCGCATGGATGGCGAGGGTGAGTGGCAGGACTGGCTGGTCGATGACGGCGAGAGCCAGGAAGATGAACTGGCGGATCGCGAGGAATTCTCCGGCCGCAAGGCGCTGCTGGCCACCGCGCTGAAGACGCTGAACGAGCGCGAGCGGCATATCCTGATCGAGCGCCGGCTGAAGGACAACCCCACCACGCTCGAGGATCTGTCGCAGCAGTACAACATCTCGCGCGAGCGGGTGCGGCAGATCGAGGTGCGCGCCTTCGAGAAGCTGCAGAAATCGATGAAGACGCAGGTGGCGGACCAGCGCGCCGAGCAGCGCACCGTCGCGCAGGCGAGGCTGTCAGCCTAAGTTCCGCCTCTTTCTTCGGGAAAAGCGGCCGGGAGCGATTCCGGCCGTTTTTCTTTGTGCCGGGGGCTTTCGCATCAACCTGCATCGCCTTGGCGGAGCAGCACCGCCGTGCTGGTGCCGCTCACCGCCAGCTCTCCGGTGGAAATCATCACCATCCTGCCTTCAAGGCTGACCAGATCGCCCAGCCTCGGCTTCGGCGTGACGGAAACGATGGTCCAGCCCATCCGCACCGTCTCTCCCATAGGGACGCCGCGGCTGAATTTGAATTCCGACCTCAGCCCCAGCGAGGGGCCGAATTGCGAGAGATAGGTCGCCGTCATCGCCAGCATCATCGCCGTGGTCTGGGTCCCGCTGACGATCAGCCCGCCGAATCGCGAGGCTCGGGCGAAAGCCTGATCGTGATGGAAAGGGTTGAAATCGCCCACCAGTGTCGCGAAGGCGCGGGCCGAAGCCTCGTCGAAGGTGACGACCCGCTCGAACCGCGCGCCTGGCGTCACCATGTTTCCGGCGGGAATGGCTGGGTTTGCATGCATTTCACCTCGCGACTTCTTGCCCGGCTCGCCCCGGCATGGCACTGAACGAGCCATATCGCAATCGGCGGAAGGCCGGTCGCAGCGCAGAAGCAGGGAGAGACGAGATTGGCGATCAAACCATTACGCAAGGCGGTTCTGCCGGTTGCTGGCCTCGGCACCCGCTTCCTGCCCGCCACCAAGGCCGTTCCCAAGGAAATGCTTCCGGTGGTGGACCGGCCGCTGATCCAGTACGCGATCGACGAGGCGCTCGCCGCCGGGATCGAGCAGTTCTGCCTGGTCACCGGGCGGGGCAAGACCCCGCTGATCGACCATTTCGACATTGCCTACGAGCTTGAGGCGACCCTGGCCGAACGCGGCAAGGAAGCTGAGCTTGCCATGCTGCGCCAGGACGCGCTCTCCCCCGGCTCGATCGCCACGGTGCGCCAGCAGGTGCCGCTCGGCCTCGGCCACGCCATCTGGTGCGCCCGCGCCTTCATTGGCGACGATCCGTTCGCCATCCTGCTCCCCGACGATCTCGTGCTCAGCGAGACGCCCTGCCTCAAGCAGCTCGCCGATGTCTACCGGCAGACCGGCGGCAACGTGGTGGCGGTGGAGGAAGTGCCGCGCGAGCAGGTCCATCGCTACGGCATCCTGAAAACCGGCGAGGTCGAGGGCAGCCGGGTCGAGGTGCTGGGGCTGGTCGAGAAGCCGAAGCCGGATGTCGCGCCGTCCAACCTCTCCATCATCGGCCGCTATGTGCTGCTGCCGGACGTCATCCCCCATCTCGCCCGCTTCGAGCGCGGCGCCGGCAACGAGGTGCAGCTGACCGATGCCATGGCCAAGATGATCGGCCATGCTCCCTTCCACGGCCTCAAATTCGAGGGCCGCAGGTTCGATTGCGGCGACAAGGTGGGCTTCCTGGAAGCCCAGATCGCATTCGGGCTGGCCCGTCCCGATCTCGGTCCCGCCATCCGGCAATTTCTGAAGGCATATCAAGATGCTTAAATTCTCTCACCTGTTTCCGGCCAGCAGCCTTCGCGAATATGACATTCGCGGCATCGTCGGCGAAACACTCCACAAGGAGGATGCCTTCGCCATTGGGCGAACCTTCGGCTCGATCGTGGCGAAAGCCGGCGGCAGGCGCGTCGCCACCGGGCGGGACGGCCGGCTCTCCTCGCCGGAACTGTCCGCCTCCCTCATCGAGGGACTGATGGCCAGCGGCATGGAGGTGATCGATATCGGCTGCGGCCCCACCCCCATGCTCTATTTCACCGCCACCACCGAGGGCACGGACGGCGCCGTGATGGTCACCGGCAGCCATAATCCGGCCAACTACAACGGCTTCAAGATGATGCTCGGCAAGAAGCCCTTCTTCGGCAAGCAGATCCAGGAACTCGGCGCCACCGCCGCGCGCGGCGATGTGGTGGAGGAGGCGAAGGGCAGCGTCACCCAGAAGGATGTGCGCGAGGCCTATGTGACGCGGCTGCTGCAGGATTGGGACGGCGGCGACCGGCGCCTCAACATCGTCTGGGATTCCGGCAACAGCGCGGCGGGCGAGGTTCTCGCCATGCTGACCCAGCGGCTGCCCGGCAATCACACCATCCTGAACGGCGCGATCGACGGCCGGTTTCCCGCCCATCATCCGGACCCGACGGTGGCCAAGAATCTCGACCAGCTGATCGCGGCGGTGAAGAAGCAGCGCGCCGATATCGGCATCGCCTTCGATGGCGACGCGGACCGGATCGGCGTGGTCGATGACAGCGGCACCATCCTCTGGGGCGATCAGATCCTGGTCCTGCTGGCGCG
>DASTAF010000488.1:0-2331 GCA_035713005.1 Acetobacteraceae bacterium | reverse complement strand
GGCGGAACGTGATCGCCGACGAGGCGGTGATGCTGATGGAGGTGCGCGGCGAGACCGAGGAGATCGCCGATTACATGCTGGCGCGCGCCGAGGCGGTGCTGAAGGGCGCGGCGCTGGCCCAGGATGTCGAGCTGGAGATCAGGCTCGCCGGGCGGACCACGGTCGCGGCCTCGGACGAGGCGCTCGCCAGGCGCCTCGCCAGCGCGCTGTCCGGGCTCGAAGGAGTAGCGGTCGATGCCGCCTCGCATGTCACCGGCGGCAGCGAGGACGCGACCTTCTTCATGCGCCGGGTGCAGGAGCGCGGCGGCGAGGCGATCTACGCGGTACTGGGATCGGACATTCCCTCCGGCCACCACACGCCCGAATTCGACATCAACGAGAGAGACATCCCCTGGGCCATCGAGGCGCTGGCGCGCGGGATCATGGCGCTGAGTAACGGCGGGTGATCTGGCGGCAATAGTTTTCCCGCCGTTCATCGAGTGCAAGCGGCGGTCAATCAGGGCACTGTTTCACCCGCCCTTGCCGGCAGCATCGTGCAAAGTCGGGCAACCGGTCATTGCGGAGGCGAAGCAGGGCCGCATCGGAAAAGACCACTCAGAAGCCAGTCAGCAGGATATCGAGTGCCCGGGTGACATCGTCATGGCGATTGCCCAGGGACGCGATAGCCTGCTTGAGCTCCTTGACCGGCACGCTGGCTATGGCCTGCGTCACCATCACATGTGGCTCGCCATTGAGGTCGAAAGTCGGGTTGAGCTCCGCAATTCGCGGCGGGGCATCCGCTTTTGGCAGCAGTGGCACCACGGCACGGGTGCTGAGATGGCTGAGCAGTTCCGCCTGCACGTCGAGAACGTGCCCGTGCCGGCCGGGCATAAGATAAACGTCGAGGCGCGCCATCAGAACTGGCGGAATTCGGCGAGCGGCAGGCCGTGCCGCTCGACATAGTCGTTCCAGGCATCCATGGCGGCTCGATTCTCCCGCAGCCACCGCTGTGCCCTGGTTTGCGCCACTTCCGCCGCAAGGCCACGCTCGCAGGCCTGGGACACGTTGATCTCCAGTTCCCGCGCCTCCCGCAGCAGGCCTTCCGAAAGCGTGATATTGGTCGCGCGGCGCGGTGCTGAAATTTGCTGAGAACCAGAAGCGGTTAGCTTAGGCATGATCGCCTCCATCTTCTATGGAATAAACAATGCGCATAAAAAGTTGTACGTATCAAGCTGCCCCCGCGCCGATCCCTGGAGGTTGTCACCAGCGAGGCCTGAACTCCTTGCCAAATCAAGGTGCGATTGGGTCTGGTTTCCGCCAATGCGGGGAAAGGATACCCGCTCACCTTCCTGTAGCTGGGATCAAGCGGAGATACATGATGGCTGCCCGTTACGCTTTGGGATGAACCGGCGGGTAATACTGGGGCGCCTCGCGGCGGTCGAGCATGCCGTAGTCGCGCACGATCCTGACTTGGCGAAGCCGGATGCCGCCGGGAACGGGCATCGCCGAGGCGGCCGCCGCATCGCGCCAGGAGAGGCAAAGCAGCAGATCTTCCGGCGCCAGGATGGCCTCGAAAACATCCCACTCCGCCAGCCCCTCCGGCTCGGCGTGCATGCCAAGGAAAGCGGCAAGTTCCGCGGGCGAGGCCTGCCGGTCCAGCCCGGCGGGCCGCTTCGCCTCGATCAGCCAGACCAGCTTCGCCTCACCCGTCTCCGTCTCATCCAGGCGCTGCTCGATCAGCGCCTGGCCTGCGGAAAGCTGATTATCCGCGATGATCTGGCCGACCCGCAGATGATAATCCGCGAAGACCTGATCGCGCCCCTGCTCCTGGGCCGGATGATGCAGCGCATGGGTTCGCCAGCGGATCAAAGCCTTCTCGTTGCGCCAGACCGACAGCGAGAGCAGCAGGCCCGGATGGCGGTAGGAGCGGTAGCGGAGGTTATCAATGAAGCCGTCGATCCGCGCCAGCTCCGGCCGCAAGGCTGAGGCAAGGGCGAGATAGGCATCCCAATGCGTGGGCCGAGGCTGCACTTCGAAAATGACGCAGAACATCCTTGTCTTGAGGGTCTCCCGGTGTGGCCGGAGCTTCACACCGGTCTTGCGCTCATCCGCCTCATGCCGCACGGGCTGAGCGCCTGCCGATCCATGGGCATATTCTTCGTCACTTCAGATGCGCCGCGAGGTGCTTGTTCATCTCGAACATGGTCACCCTGTCCTTGCCGAAGACCTTGCGGAGCTTGTCGTCCGCCAGGATCTCCCGCCCGTCCTTCGGGTTCTGCAGCTTGTTGGACTTGATGTACTCCCAGACCTTGCTGACCACCTCGCCCCGCGGCAGCGGATTTGAACCCACGA
>DASTAF010000487.1:0-3946 GCA_035713005.1 Acetobacteraceae bacterium | reverse complement strand
CCTCCGCCACGGTGATGTTCGTGCTGAAGCGGATGATGGAGGCGGGGCACGAGGCGGCGAAGCGCGGCATGGCCATGGCCTTCGGCCCCGGCATGGTGGCCGAAACCTTCCGTTTCTCGGTCGCGGGATGATGGACCTCTCGCGCCGCAGCACCGAAGCCGAGGCGATGGATGACGAGGCGCTGGACCCCGCCATCTACCAGCGCTGCATCAGCGATCTCGCCGCCGTCAACCGCCTGACGATGACCCATCGCCCCACTCTGCGCTGGCTGGCGCGGGCGACGGCCAGCCTGCCCGAAGGCGGCGCATTCTCCCTGCTCGACGTCGCCTATGGCCATGGCGACCTGCTGCGCGCCATCGGCCGCTGGGCTCGGAAGCGCGGCCTCAGGGCGCGGCTTTCCGGCATCGATCTCAACCCCCGCAGCGCCCTGGCGGCGCGGGAGGCGACGCCGCCCGGCCTCGCCATCGACTACCGGACCGGGGACGTGTTCGACCATGCCCCGGAGCCGCGCCCGGATTTCATCGTCAGCTCGCAATTCACCCATCACCTGACCGACGCGCAGCTCGTCGCCTTCCTGCGCTGGCTGGACCGGAACGCCGCGCGCGGCTGGCACATCGCCGATCTGCACCGTCACCCCATCCCCTATTACAGCTTCCGCTGGATCGCTCGGGGGATGGGCTGGCACCGCATCGTCGCCGAGGACGGCACCATCTCGATCGCGCGCGGCTTCCGGCGCCGGGACTGGGAGAAGGCGCTGGCCGAGGCGGAGATCGCTGGCAGCATCGCCTGGCATGTCCCGTTCCGGCACTCGGTCAGCCATCTGAGGCCGTGAACGGGCGCGTCGTCATCGCCGGGGGCGGGCTCGCGGGTGCTGCCGCGGCGGCGGCGCTGGCGCGGGCGGGCGCCGAGGTGCTGGTGATCGAGCGGGAGAGGGCGCCGGTCCACAAGATCTGCGGCGAGTTCCTCAGCGGCGAGGCGGCGGCCTATCTGGCGCGGCTCGGGCTGGATGTGGCGGCGCTGGGTGGCGAGCCGATCTCCCGGCTGCGCCTGGTGCTGGGCGGCCGCGCCGTCTCGGCGGCGCTGCCCTTCCAGGGGTTGGGGGTGACGCGGCGCCGGCTCGATCAGGCGCTGCTCGATCATGCCGGAGCCTGCGGGGCGGACATCCGGCGCGGCCATGCGATCCGCAGCATCGATCCCGCGCCGGGGATCGGGCTGGAGGTGGCGGGGCTGGGCCGGCTGCACGCCCCCGCCCTGTTCCTCGCCAGCGGCAAGCACGATCTGCGCGGCGCGCGGCGGGATGCGGCCCCGCCGGAGGAGCTGGTCGGGTTCAAGATGTATTTCGCCATCGGCCCGGCGGCGCGGGCGGCGCTTTCCGGCCATGTCGAGGTGATTCTGTTCGAAGGCGGCTATGCGGGCCTGCTTCTGGTGGAGGATGGCTCGGCCAATCTCTGCCTGCTGGTGGAGCGCGCCCGGCTGCGCCGCGTGGGAGGCGCGTGGGAGGCGCTGCTGGCGGAATTGCTGGCGGAGACGCCGTTCCTGGCGGCGCGGCTGGAAGGGGCGGCGCCGCTGCTGGAAAAGCCGCTAGCGATCTCGCGCATCCCCTACGGCTTCGTCCATGCGCCGCGGGCTTCCGATCCTGCCGCCATCTTCCGCCTGGGCGATCAGGCGGCGGTGATCCCTTCCTATGCCGGGGATGGCATGGCCATCGCCCTGCACAGCGCGGCGCTGGCGGCGGATGCCTGGCTGCGCGGCGAGGCCGCATCCACCTATCACCGCAGGCTGCGCCGCGATGTCGGCGCCCAGATCGGCCGGGCCGCCATGCTCTACCGGCTGGCCCATCCGCCCCTCGGCCAGCGTGCCCTGTTCGGGCTTGCGAGCATCTATCCGGGGGCGCTTCAATGGGCGGCGAGGCTGACCAGGGTGCCGGAGCGCGCCCGCCTCCTTCGCGCCGCGCCATCGCTGCCTATATAGGCCGGATGAGCACGATCCCCTTTTCGGTCCTCGACCTTTCGCCGATCCTCAAGGACAGCGACGCCGCAACCGCCTTCCGCAACAGCCTCGATCTCGCCCGCCATGCCGAGCGCCTGGGCTATCACCGCTACTGGCTGGCCGAGCACCACAACATGCCGGGGATAGCCAGCGCCGCCACCGCGGTCGTCATCGGCCATGTCGCCGGCGGCACCTCCACCATCCGGGTCGGCTCCGGCGGGGTGATGCTGCCGAACCACGCGCCGCTGGTGATCGCCGAGCAGTTCGGCACCCTCGCCTCGCTCTATCCGGGGCGGATCGATCTCGGCCTCGGCCGGGCGCCCGGTACTGACATGCAGACCGCCCGGGCGCTCCGCCGCGCCAATGCCGGCGAGGACAGCTTCCCGCAGGACGTGCTGGAATTGCAGGCTTATTTCAAGCCCGCCTCGCCCGATCAGCGGGTACGGGCGGTGCCAGGGGCGGGGCTCGATGTGCCGATCTGGCTGCTCGGCTCCAGCCTCTACAGCGCGGAGCTGGCCGCCATGCTCGGCCTGCCCTTCGCCTTCGCCTCGCATTTCGCCCCCGATTACCTGATGCACGCGCTGCAGCTCTACCGCAGCCGGTTCCAGCCCTCCGAAGCGCTGCAGAAACCTTATGCGATGGCGGCGATGAACGTCTTCGCCGCCGGGACCGACAGGGAGGGGCAGCGCCTGTTCACCTCGCTGCAGCAGCAATTCGTCAGCCTCCGGCGCGGCGCGCCGATCCCGCTCCAGCCGCCGCTGGAGGAGACCGAGGGCGTCTGGTCCGAGCGCGAGATCGCCATGATGGAGCACGCCCTGGCCTATAGCGCAGTCGGCTCGCCGGAAACGGTGCGGGCGGGGCTTGCGGAGTTCATCGGCCAGACCGGCGTGGACGAGATCATCATCACCGGGCAGATCTATGACCACGAGGCGCGGCTCCGCTCCTTCGAAATCGCCGCCGATATCCTCTCCTCCCTGCCGGCCCGCCAAAGCGGCCTTGTCGCCTAGCGGCGCCGCGTCTAGCATCCTGGACACGGTTTTCCGGAAAAAAGGACGATCCCGTCATGCCGCCGATCGAGCGCATCCCCATCGACCATGTCGTCGTGCTGATGATGGAGAATAACTGCTTCGACCGCATGATCGGCTGCATGGCGGCGGTGCATGAGGGGCTGGACGGGGTGGACCCCGCCCATCCGCGCTGCAACCCCGATACCCAGGATGGCGGGCAGGTGTGCCAGGCCGAGACCCGCTCCCGCAACATCGACCGCGACCCCAAGCATTACCTCGCCAATTCCCTCGCCCAGCTCGACGGCGGCAGCAATAACGGCTTCGTCAATGATTTCGTCCGCACCCATCCGAACAGCACCAAGGAGGAGCGGCGGGAGATCATGGGCTATTACCCGAGGGGGTTCCTGCCGGGAATTCACACGCTGGCCGAGCATTTCGTGGTCTGCGACCGCTGGTTCTCCTCCCTGCCGGGGCCGACCTGGATCAACCGGCTTTTCGCCCATAGCGGCACCTCGCTCGGCCATATCCACGAGCCGGGCAGCCTGTTCAGCTCCTCCCTGCATTTCTACCACCAGCGCACCCTTTACGACGAGCTGGACGACGCGAAGGTTTCCTGGCGCATCTATTACGGGGACGTGCCGCAATCCCTCGTGCTCTCCCATCAATGGGAGCATCTGGAGAATTACCGGAAGTACAAGCATTTCGAGGAGGATGTCGCCAAGGGCGACCTGCCCGGCTACACCTTCATCGAACCCACCTATTTCGGCCCGCACCAGAACGACCAGCATCCGCCGCACGATGTCATGCGCGGGGACGCGCTGATCGCCGGCGTCTACAACACGCTGCGCGGCAAACCCGATCTGTTCGCGAAGACATTGCTGATCGTGCTCTATGACGAGCATGGCGGGTTCTACGATCACGTGGTGCCGCCGGCCACCGTGCCGCCCGAT
>DASTAF010000486.1:0-9115 GCA_035713005.1 Acetobacteraceae bacterium | reverse complement strand
AAAATCCTCGCGCTGCATGCAGATTGCGGATGATCCATTCAGCCGCCTGCTCAGCCGCCTCGCGATATCGCGCCGCGTTCAGCCGCCGTGCCGCAAGCGCCGTCCAGAGCAGCATCGCCCAGGCCATCGGGCCGGCCTCGCTGCCGACTTGATACGGGTCTTCCAGCCACCGATTCCGCACCTCGTCCCACCAGCCCGGCAGGGCGGCCGGACGCACCATGGCGCCAGCGCGATAAGCGTTGCGCAGCCTGCCATCCGCATGATCCGGATCATGCGCCTGGGCGATGACGAAAGCATCGGCGATCCGCGCCGCCCCTGCCGCATCGCCCCCGGCGAGCAAGGCGAGGCCCGCCAGGGCGTTATCATAGGTATAGGCGGCATTGGCATTGGTAAGGTCGAAATCCCCGCCGCCGGGCGTGGTGATGTAGCTCGCCAGCAACCCAGGCCCCGCCGGAAGTGCCGCCAGACCAGCTTTGATTGCCGGCAGCGGGGCAGCGGCGGAGAGGGCAAGGGCCGGAGCGGAGGCGATGCCGGCCAGCACCGCCCGCCGGCCGGGCATCACCTGTCAGCCGAGCGCCTCGACCAGGGCTTCCGCCGTGCGGCCATTGGCGATGGTCGCGGCCCGGCGGTCGTAATGGATGCCGTTCACCCGCGCGAAGGCGTGCTGCACATCGGGATACATATAGGTCCTGATCTGCGGATGATCCTTCGTGCCCTGCACCAGTGCGGCACGCGCATCGTCGGATGAAAATTCATCCTTCGCCGCCACATGCACCACCAGCGGATGCTTCACATTGCCGATTTCGGGCAGCAGTTTCTCCAGCCCCACGCCGTAGTAGGAAACATTGACATCGGCATCCGATCTCGTGGCCATCATGAAGGCCAGCCTGCCGCCGAGGCAGAAGCCGATGGTGCCGACCCGACGATTGCCGCCCCGCATCCCGCGCGCCTCGGCCACTGTCGTCTTCAGGTCCTCGATGCCCTTGTCCTGGTCGAAGCGGTTCATCAGGTCGAAGGCCTTCTTCCACTCGGCCTCGGACTTGTCGGTGAGGTCCACATGGGGCTCCAGCCGCCAGAACAGGTCGGGGGCGACGGCGATGAAGCCCATCTCGGCCATTTCCCGGCAGGTTGCGCGGATCGCGTCGTTGACGCCGAAAATCTCCTGGATCACCACCACGACCGGGGCGGGTTCGGATTTCGGCCTCGCCACATAGGCCGAGAAGCTGCCCGAACCATCCGCCGCCTTGATCTGGATTTCCTCCATTCTCTCCTCCCTGCAAAAACGGGCGCCGGACGGCGCCTGCCGCTAGATATAGTGCTCCCGCGGCGGAGGGAAGCCGTTGAAGCCCTGGCTCGCATAGGTGGTCACATAGGCCCCGGTGCCGTGGATCAGCACCCTGTCCCCGGCCGTCAGCCCCTGGGGGAGCCGATAATCCGCGCTGCGGTACATCACATCCATGCCATCGCAGGAAGGTCCCGCCAGCACCGCCGGGGCAGGTGCTCCGCTGGCGCCCGGCGCGGTGATCTCGTATCGGATCGCCTCACCCTCGGTCTCCGCCAGGCCGCCGAACCGGCCGATATCGAGATAAACCCAGCGCCGTCCCTCATCGGCCTCGCGGGTGCAGGCGAGGATGACCTCGGAGACCACCACCCCGGCATCGGCCACCATCGCCCGCCCCGGCTCGATCAGCATTTCCGGCAGGTTGTTGCCGAAGGCCCTGCACATCGCCTCCATGATCGCGCCGCCGAAATCCTCGAAGGATGGCACATCCTCCCGGTAGCGGGCCGGAAACCCGCCGCCCAGATTGAGCAGGCGCAGATCGATACCTCGCTCGCGCAGATCGGTGAACACCATGGCCGCCTGGGCGATCGCGGACTGATAGGCGCCGACACCGGTCTGCTGGCTGCCGACATGGAAGGAGACGCCATGCGGGACCAGGCCACGCGCAGCGGCCTCGATCAGCAGGTCCCGCGCATGGGCGGCGGTGGTGCCGAACTTGCGCGAGAGCGGCCAGTCCGCCCCCTCCTGGCTGACGGCGAGCCGGCAATAAACCTTCGCCCCCGGCGCGAAGCGCGACAGCTTGTCCAGCTCCTCCATCGAATCGAAGGCATAGAGATCGACGCCATGCCGATGAGCGGCGGCGATGGCGCTCGCCTTCTTCACCGTGTTGCCGAAGCTGATCCGCTCCGCCACGGCGCCCGCCTGCAGGCACTGCTCGATCTCCTCGATGCTCGCGGCATCGAACCGGCTGCCCAGCGACGTCAGCCGCGCCAGAATCGGCGCGGCGGGATTGGCCTTCACCGCGTAATAGATCGCCGCATCCGGCAGGGCCGCGCGCAGGGCGCGGTAGTTCTCCTCCACCCGATCCATATCGAGGATGAGGCAGGGCGTGGCGGGGACGCCGGAATCGATGAATTGCGCGAGTTTCGGGGTCATCATCCCTCTCCGTGCCATGATATGGCCCGTGCCCTTGAGGGCCGGGACCAGGTTGCGAAACGGTCGAACGAACCAGCGACCAAACCCTCACGGCGCATCCCGCGCCGCAAGCTGCCAGAACGCTTGACGTCGTTGCGTAACCATCCGATCAGGGAAGGCAGAGGCACGTGCGTTGCTGCGTGCCGCGCGCGATACGCTCAATCCGCCATCTCCGCAAGAGGCATCCCGCCGAATTGCAACCGAATGCAACGGCACCTGCCCTTCGCCTGGCGCAGAGTCTATTGTAACGGCCATGGAGACCATGCCGCATATTCTGGTGGTGGATGACGACCGGGAGATACGCGATCTGCTCGGCCGCTTCCTGGAGCGTCAGCGCTTCCGCGTCAGCACCGCGCGCGACGGGCGGGAGGCGCGCCGCGCCTTCACCAACGGTCATTATCATCTGGTGGTGCTCGACCTGATGCTGCCGGGCGAATCGGGGCTCGATCTCGCCCGCTGGCTGCGCGCCGAAACGAAGGTGCCGATCATCATGCTGACCGCCATGGGCGAGGAGACGGACCGGATCATCGGACTCGATCTCGGTGCGGATGATTACGTCACCAAGCCGTTCAATCCGCGCGAGCTCGCCGCGCGCATCCGCGCCGTCCTGCGCCGTACTGGCGATGGCGAGGAACGCGGGCATCAGAGCGCCGCCCGGCTGTACCGCTTCTCCGGCTGGTCGCTGGATACGACCCGGCGGCGGCTGCTCGATCCGAACGATGTCGAGGTGGCGCTGACCGGCGGCGAGTACGACCTGCTGGTGGCGCTGCTGGAACGGCCCAACCGGGTTCTGACCCGCGACATGCTGCTCGACCTGCTGCGCGGGCGGCAGGCCGGCCCGTTCGACCGCGCCATCGACGTCGCCATATCGCGGCTGCGCCGCAAGCTGGAGGATGACGGGCGCAACGCGCAGATCATTAAGACCATTCGCAGCGGCGGCTATGTGCTGTCCACCCAGGTGGAGCGTGCATGAGGCCGAGGCTCTGGCCTGCCAGCCTCGCGGGCCGCACGGCGCTGACGCTCCTGCTCGGTTTCGCCGCCATCCAGGGCATCGGCCTGGCGATTCACACCTTCAAGCAGCTCAATCTGGAGCGCATCGCCCAGGAGCAGAAAATTGCCACCGATGATGCCCGAATATACCGGCAGATACTCCGCGCGCCACCATCCGCGCGCCCAACGCTGATCGCCCGGCTGAACGTCTCCGATGAGCTTCATGTCAGGCTTGCCGGCCAACCCTCCGTCGAACATTCCTTCGAACTGCCCCTCGATGCGAGGCAGGTCATCCGCGCCAGCTTCCTCAATGTCGGCTTCAGCAGGTTCATCCATCCGCGCGACATCATCCTGCGCGGCAGGTTCGATCCGCCGCGAATCGTGCTCAGCCTGCCGCCGAAGGGCAATCTGGGCTGGGTGGTGATCACCACCCGCTTCGTCCCGCCCGCTCCCTGGCGCAGCCCGGGTTTCGCCACTGCCTTCATCGTCATGTTCCTGCTCGGCGTGCCGCTGATCGCCTGGGCGGTGCAGCATCTGACCGCGCCGGTGCGCACCCTTTCCGCCGCCGCGGACCGGCTGGGGCGGGACGTGATCCACGCGCCATCCCTGCCCGAGGACGGCCCGAGCGAGATCGCCGCCGCCGCCATCGCCTTCAACACCATGGCGGCGCGAATCCGCCGCTTCGTCGAGGACCGCACCTTCCTGCTCACCGCGATCGGGCACGATCTGCGCACGCCGATCACGCGGCTGAAGCTGCGCACCGAGTTCCTGGAGGATGAGGAAATCCAGGCCAAGTTCTTCGCCGATCTGGACGAGCTGGAGGCGATGGTGGCGGCGACCCTCGCCTTCGGGCGGGATGTCGCCCAGAGCGAGGCGATGTCGCCCATCGATCTCGCCACCCTGCTGCGGACCCTGCTCGACGAGGCCGCCGATGCCGAGCCGGAGGCGGCGGGAAGCCTGAGCTATAGCGGGCCGGAGCACCTCACCGTCCGCGCCCGGCCGATGAGCCTGAAGCGCGCCTTCGCCAACCTGCTCGGCAACGCGCTGAAATACGGCGAGGCTGCCCGGGTGCGGCTTTCCACCATCCGCGACGGGCAAGTGCGCGTCGAGGTGGAGGATGACGGGCCGGGCATCCCCATTGCCGAGCTGGAACGAGTGTTCGAGCCGTTCCGCCGCGTGGAGACCAGCCGCAACCGCGAGACCGGGGGCACCGGCCTCGGCCTGGCCATCGCCCGCAACGCCATCCGCGCCCATGGCGGGGATATCACCCTCGCCAACAAGCCGAACGGCAGCGGGCTAATCGCCACCGTGTCGCTGCCGGTCTGACGCCGGATCAGGCGGTGCGGTCGCCGCCTTTCCCCAGCGCCGCCTGCGCCGCCGCGAGCCGCGCCACCGGCACGCGGTAGGGGCTGCAGGAGACATAGTCGAGCCCGGCTTCCTCGCAGAAGGCGATGGAGGCGGGATCGCCACCATGCTCGCCGCAGATGCCGAGCTTCAGCTTGGGCTTGCGGCCCCGCCCCTTCTCCACCGCGAGATTCACCAGCGTGCCGACGCCCTCGATATCGATGGAGACGAACGGGTCCTTCGGCAGAATGCCCGATTCGATGTAATGCGGCAGGAATTTGCCCGCATCGTCGCGCGAAAGGCCGAATACGGTCTGGGTGAGATCGTTGGTGCCGAAGGAGAAGAAATCCGCCGATTCGGCGATTGCATCCGCCGTCAGCGCCGCGCGCGGCAGTTCGATCATGGTGCCGACGCTGTATTCCAGCACCCGCCCTGCCGTGTCGAAGACGCGCTTCGCCATGCGGTCCACCTGCGCGCGGGTGATGTCGAGCTCGCGCTTGGTGCCGATCAGCGGGATCATGATTTCCGGCACCGGGGCGCGCCCCGTCTCCTTCGCGATCTCCAGCGCCGCCTCGAAGATGGCCTGGGCCTGCATCTCGTAGATTTCAGGATAGGAGACGCCGAGGCGGCATCCACGATGGCCCAGCATCGGGTTCGCCTCCTCAAGCTCGGCGGCACGGCGCTGCATCGCCTCCACGCTGGTGCCGAGCGCCGAGGCGACATCCCGCAGTTCCGCATCGCCATGCGGCAGGAATTCGTGCAGGGGCGGATCGAGCAGCCGGATCGTCACCGGCAATCCGGGCATGATGCGGAACAGCTCGACGAAATCCGCCCGCTGGAACGGCAGCAGCTTCGCCAGCGCCTCGCGCCTGCCGCGCTCGTCCGCCGCCATGATCATCTGCCGCACGGCGCCGATCCGCTCCGGCTCGAAGAACATGTGCTCGGTGCGGCAGAGGCCGATCCCCTCGGCGCCGAACTTGCGCGCGGTTTCGGCATCGAGCGGGGTTTCCGCGTTGGCCCTCACCTTCAGCCTGCGGACCGCATCCGCCCAATCCATCAGCTTGGCGAAATTATGCGACAGGGAAGGCTCGATCATCGGCACCAGCCCGACGAAGATCTCGCCGCTGCTGCCATCGAGCGTGATCATCTCGCCCGCCCGTACCGAGACGCCGCCGGCGGAGAGGGTCTTGCTGCCGTAATCGACATTGACGCCGCCGGCGCCGGCCACGCAGGGCCGCCCCATGCCGCGAGCCACCACGGCGGCGTGGCTGGTCATCCCGCCGCGGGTGGTGAGGATGCCGCGCGCCGCGTGCATGCCGTGGATATCCTCCGGGCTGGTTTCGACCCGCGCCAGGATCACCGCCTCGCCCTTCTGGGCGCGCATCTCCGCCTCGTCGGCGGAGAACACCACGATGCCGGAAGCGGCACCCGGCGAGGCGGGCAGCCCCCTGGCAAGCAGCTTGCGCGGCGCGTTGGGGTCGAGCGTGGGATGCAGGAGCTGATCCAGCGCCTGGGGGTTCACCCTGGTCACCGCCTCGCTCTTGCTGATCAGCCCTTCCTCGGCCATCTCGACCGCGATGCGCAGGCTGGCGGCGGCGGTGCGCTTGCCGTTCCGGGTCTGCAGCATATAGAGCTTGTTGCGCTGGACGGTGAATTCGATGTCCTGCATGTCGTGATAATGGCGCTCCAGCGTCTCCCGCACGCTCACCAGCTCGGCATAGACATCCGGCATCGCCTCTTCCAGGCTCACCTCCCCCGGCTTCGCCGCCCCCCTGGAGAGCGGGCGCGGCGTGCGGATTCCCGCCACCACATCCTCGCCCTGGGCGTTGGGAAGATATTCGCCATAGAACATGTTCTCACCGGTCGAGGGATCGCGGGTGAAGCAGACGCCGGTGGCGCAATCCTCGCCCATATTGCCGAACACCATGGCCTGCACGTTCACCGCCGTCCCCCAGTCGCCGGGGATTTCGTGCAGGCGGCGATAGGTGATGGCGCGCTGGTTCATCCAGGAATTGAACACGGCGCCGATCGCGCCCCAAAGCTGGTCATGCGGGTCCTGCGGAAAGGGCTTGCCGGTCTCGGCCTGCACCATTTCCTTGTAGCTCTCGACGATGCGGTGCCAGTCCTGCGCGGAGAGCTGGGTGTCCTCCGCCGCGCCCTCGTCGATCTTCACGTTCTCGATGATTTCCTCGAAGCGGTGATGCGGAACACCAAGCACGACCGAGCCGTACATCTGGATGAAGCGGCGATAGCTGTCCCAGGCGAAGCGGGAATCGCCCGCGCCTTCGGCAAGCCCGGTGACGGTGGCGTCGTTCAGGCCGAGATTGAGCACCGTGTCCATCATACCGGGCATGGAAACGCGCGCGCCGGAGCGGACCGAGACCAGCAGGGGATTGTGCCGGTCGCCGAACCTGCGGCCCACCGCCTGCTCGACGCGGGCGAGCGCCGCGTTCACCTCCGCCTGCAGGCCTTCGGGATAACGCCGGTCGTTCTCATAGAAGGTGGTGCAGACCTCGGTGGTGATGGTAAAGCCGGGCGGCACGGGCAGGCCGATGCTGGCCATCTCGGCAAGGTTGGCGCCCTTGCCGCCGAGCAGATTCTTCATCTCCGCCCGGCCCTCGTTCGAGCCTGCACCAAAACTGTACACCCACTTTGTCATGACGGACCCTCAGCCTTCTATTTTGGAGAAATCCGCGACCTGATGCATCACGTCGCGAAGTTGCACGAGTAGTTTGAGCCGGTTTTGGCGCAGTTCCGCCTGTTCGGCGTTTACCGTAACCTTGCTGAAAAATTCATCCACCGGGACGCGCAGCCCAGCCAGTTCCCGCATGGCGCCGGTGAAATCCTCCTCGGCCAGCCGTGCCGCAAGCGCCGGACTCAACTTCCGCAGCGCCTCGGCCAGCGCAGTTTCGGCCTTTTCCCGGAACAGTGCCGCTTCGGGCTGCCCTTGATGCGGCCCGTCCTTCGCATCCTCGATGCCCAGGATATTGGCGGCGCGGCGATAGGCGGTGAGCAGGTTCCCGCCATCGGGTGTTTCGAGGAAGGCAGCCAGCGCCTCGGTCCGGGCGATCACCCGCGTCAGATTATCGTCCGGCGCCGCATCCAGCACCGCGTTGAGAACATCAAATTTCTTGCCCTCGCCGCGCAGCTTCACCCGCAGGCGCTCGATGATGAAATCGAGAACTTCCCCGGTGCCCAGCAGGGGCCGAAGAGGCAGGCGCAAACCGTTTTCAAGAATAATCCGGATGACCCCGAGCGCCGCGCGGCGAAGAGCGTATGGATCGCCTGATCCCGTCGGCTTCTCCCCGATGCGGAAGAACTCCCGCAGCGTGTCGATCTTGTCAGCCAGGGCGACGGCGCAGGGCACAATTCCATGCGAAACCTCGTCGCTCGGGCCTTTCGGCTGATACTGAGTCCGTATGGCGGCACCCACTTCAGGATCATCGGCATAATACCCGCCCATGACGCCTTGAAGCTCGGGGAATTCGCCCACCATGCCGGTGACGAGATCGGCCTTGGCCAGCCGCCCGGCGGTTTCCGCCTGCTGCGCCTCATGCCCGTCGGCGCCGAGCGCCTCGGCAATCTCGCGGGAAAGCGCCGCGATCCGCTCCGCCCGCTCGTATTGGGTGCCCAGCTTCGCATGGAAAATGACTCCCCTGAGCCTCGGCAGATACTCGCTCAGCGGATGCTGGCGGTCCTGGTGCCAGAAATGCTCGGCATCGGCGAGGCGCGCGCGCAGCACCCGCTCATTGCCGGCGATGATGGCGCCCCCGCCATCCTGCGCCTCGATATTGGCGACGAAGGCGAAGAACGGCGCGGGATTTCCGCCGGCGTCACGCAGGGCGAAATAACGCTGGTTCACCTTCATCGAAAGCTCGCGCACCTCGGGCGGAAGCATCATGTGCCGGGGCTCGATCCGCCCGGTCAGCGGCACCGGCCATTCGACGAGGCCGGTCACCTCATCGAGCAGCGCCTCGTCCTCGGCAAGCGAAAGCCCCCTCTCCGCCGCCTGGGCGCGCAGCCCTTCCAGGATCATCCGCCGCCGCTCCCCGGCATCGGCGATGACGTGCCGCTCACGCAGCTTGCGCTCCCAGTCCGCCGCCGAGGCGGCGGTGAAGGCGCCGGGGGCCATGAAGCGATGGCCTTCGGTTTCATTGGAAGCCGTCACCGGGCCGAGCGTGAGCGGCACCACCTCCCCGTCCAGCAGGCAGAGGATGCGCCGCAGCGGGCGGACCCAGGTGAAATCGCCGCTCTGCCCCCAGCGCATGGATTTGGGCCAGGGCAGCGCCGCGATCAGCTTCGGCA
>DASTAF010000485.1:0-5164 GCA_035713005.1 Acetobacteraceae bacterium | reverse complement strand
CGCCCCCCGCCCCGGCGGCCCGCCGCCCCCGGCGCCGCGGACAGCGAGCGCGTCATCGTCGAGCGGCCGGCGACCCCGGTGCTGCGGCTGCGCCGCCTGCCCTGCCCGGATGATTTCGGCCGGCTGCAGACGGTGGACGCGCTGACGCTGGATTTCGACTATGGCGGGGTGGTGGCCGAGGCCGATGACGAGCGGCAGTTCCTCCGCGCCGATGGCCCTGGCGGCGCTGAATTCGTCCGCCGCGACCCCGCCGCCGAGGCCGCCGCCTTCGAGACGCTGATGCAGGACGGCTTCGTGCAGATGCGGCTGCCGGATGCCCGGATCGCCAGGGGGCGGCGGGTGCTGGTGTTCCGGGGGCGGGAATCCGCCTCCTCCTGGCACCGTTTCGTCGCCGTGCGGGTGCCCGCCTTGCAGGCGCAGGGCTGGCGCAGCCTGATCGACCGCGATTTCGGCCCCCGCCTGGTCGAGACGGTGGGGGATTACGACGTTCAGGTGAAGGATGCCGAGCGCGGGAAGTTCTCGCTCGAATTCGGCATCGAGATCGACGGCAGGCGCGAGCCGCTGCTGCCCATTCTCAGCCGGCTGCTGGAGCGCGGCGGCATGGAGGCGGCGCAGATCATCGGCGACGATCTGATCACCAATCTGGACGATGGCCGGGTGGTGCGGCTGCCGGCGGAGCGCATCCGCCGCCTGCTCGCGGTCATGGGCGACCTGATCGAATCCGCCGGGCGCGTCGCCGACGGGGTGATGGTGCTGCCCCAGGCCGAGGCGAACACGGTTCTCGAACTGGAGGACCTGCTGACGACGCGGTGGGAGAACGCCGCCGCGATCGAGAAATATGTCGAGCGGTTCCGCAACGAGCCGGAAATCCTGCCCGTGGCGGTGCCCGACTCCTTCAAGGCCGATCTGCGCCCCTATCAGCGGCATGGGGTGGACTGGCTGCAGCATCTGGCCGGGCACGGGCTGGGCGGCTTCCTGGCCGACGAGATGGGGCTGGGCAAGACGGCGCAGACCATCGCCCATATCTGCGTCGATATGGCCGAGGGCAGGATGGACCGACCGGCGCTGATCGTGGTGCCGACCAGCCTGATCGCCAACTGGAGCGCCGAGCTGACGAAGTTCGCCCCGCATCTGCGCGTGCTGGTGCTGCACGGCGCCGAGCGGCATGAAAGGCGGGACCGGCTGGACCGCGCCCATGTCGCCATCACCACCTATACGGTGCTGACCCGCGACATCGAGTTCATGCGCGAGCAGCCCTGGCACATGGTGGTGCTGGACGAGGCGCAGGCGATCAAGAGCCCGGACGCGAAGGCGACCCGCGCGGTGTGCCAGCTCGACACCAGGCACCGGCTCTGCCTCTCGGGCACGCCGATCGAGAACAATCTCGGGGAGCTGTGGTCGCAATTCGCCTTCCTGATGCCGGGGCTTCTGGGCGACCGGCGTGGCTTTTCCAAGCGCTTCCGCACTCCCATCGAGAAGAACGGCGACGATATCCGCCGCATGCAGCTGATCCGGCGGATCAGGCCCTTCATCCTGCGCCGGACCAAATCCACGGTGGCGACGGAGCTGCCGCCGAAGCACACCATATTGCGGCGGATCAACCTCGCCCCGGAGCAGCGCGAGCTTTACGAGACCATCCGCGGCACGCTCTATGAGACGGTGCGCGAGCAGATGGTGGATCGCAGCCTGGCGCAGAGCCGCATCATCGTGCTGGACGCGCTGCTGAAGCTGCGGCAGGCCTGCTGCGACCCGAGGCTGGTGAAGCTGAAGGCGGCGAAGGAGGTCGATGTCTCCAGCAAGCTCGACGACCTGATGGAGATGGTCGGCGAGATGATCCCGGAAGGCCGGCGCATCCTGCTGTTCTCGCAGTTCACCTCGATGCTCGACCTGATCAAGCCGCGCCTCGCGGAAGCGGGGATTCCCTTCGTCGAGCTGCGCGGCGACACGCGGGACCGCGCCGAGCCGGTGCGCGCCTTCGAGGCGGGGGAGGTGCCGCTGTTCCTGATCAGCCTGAAGGCGGGCGGGCGCGGCCTCAACCTCACCAGCGCCGACACGGTGATCCATTACGATCCCTGGTGGAACCCGGCGGTGGAGGATCAGGCATCGGACCGCGCGCACCGCATCGGCCAGACCAAATCGGTTTTCGTCTACAAGCTGGTGGCGGCGGACACGGTGGAGGAGCGGATCATCGAGCTGCAGCAGCGCAAGGCGGAGCTGGCCAACATCGCCTTCCACGATACGGGCGATCTGGCCTCCGATCTCGCCGGGCTCGATCTGGACGATATCGACTACCTGTTCGCCGCCAACCGGGAGCGCAAGGCCGCCTGAGGGGGCTTCCGCCATTGCCCTTTGCCGGTTTGGCGGTTACCCAATCAGGCAGGACGGCATGAGGGGCGGATCGGATGGCATCAGGGGTTCAGGATTTCGCGAAGCTCGCGCTGCTCCTGGCTGCGCTGCTGAACCTGACCGCCTGCGGCTCCGTCCTCACCCAGAGCACGTCGGACGCGGCGGGCGTCGCCGGCGCGGGGATCGCCAGCGCCGTCACCCATAACGGCTCGGTCGCCGCCGCCATCGGCCTCGGCGTGCAGTCCATCGCCTCCAGCGGGCTGGGCTTCGTCGAGCGCCGGGTCCATCACCGCGAGCAGGCGCGGATCGCCGAGGCGGCGGGGCCGCTGCCAGTGGGCGCCGTGGCGCCCTGGCACGTGGTCCACACCATCCCGATCGAGCCGGACCAGCATGGCGAGGTGACGGTGAGCCAGGTTTTCGGCGGCAGCCTGTTCGCCTGCAAGGAGATCGTCTTCTCCGTCGATCACCAGGACAAGGCCGGGACCCGCCGGCATTTCTACGTCACCACCATCTGCCGGGACCACGGCAAATGGGGCTGGGCCGAGGCCGAGCCCGCGACATCGCGCTGGGGCGCGCTGCAGTGATCGGGCGGGGAACCCTGCCCCTGCTCGCCCTGCCGCTCGTCTCGCTGCTCGGCGGATGCAGCTCCATCGGCGCGGTGACGGGTGCGGTGGCGGGCGCCTCGACCGGCGCGGCGACGGCGAATCCCATCGTCGGCTACGCCACCGCCGTCAGCGTGAACGCGGGCATCAGCGCGCTGCAGAAGCACATCACCCGGGTGCGGCAGCGGAAGGAGCAGAACCGGATCGCCGAGGCGGCGGGAGGCATGGCGCCCGGCGAGGCTACCTCCTGGAAGGTGGCCTATATCAACCCGTTCTTCGCCAATCATCATGGCGAATTGCAGGTGCTGCGCGATATCGACACGCCGCTGACCCGGTGCAAGGAAGTGCTGTTCACCCTGGATACCGGCAGGCCGCCGCGCCTCTCCCGCACGCCCTACACCACCGATATCTGCCGCGATGCCCAGGGCTGGAAATGGGCGATGGCGGAACCCGCCATCCGGCGCTGGGGCTATCTGCAGCATATCAGCCGCTGAACCAATCATCACCACCAATCATCACCACCAATCATCACCGACAGGGAGTCCCGCATGACCGGCAAATTCGCGATCTATCCGAGCCTTGAGGGGCGGCGGGTGCTGGTGACGGGCGGCGCCTCCGGCATCGGCGCCGCCATCGTCGAGCATTTCGCCGCGCAGGGAAGCCATGTCGGCTTCCTCGATTTCGACGAGGCGGCGGCCGCGGAGCTGCTCGGGCGGCTGCCGGAAGCCACCGCGCGTTTCGCCAAGGCCGATCTGCGCGACATTCCCGCCACCAGGCAGGCCATCGCCGGGCTGCGCGAGGAGCTGGGCGGGGCGTTCACCGTGCTGGTCAACAACGCCGCCCGCGACGACCGCCACACGATCGACGAGGTGACGCCGGAATACTGGGACGAGCGGATCGCCACCAATCTGCGCCACCAGTTCTTCTGCGCCCAGGCGGTGAAGGACGGGATGATCGAGGCCGGGGGCGGCTCGATCATCAACATGAGCTCCAACAGCTTCCTGCTCGCGAATGGCGACATGCCGGTCTACACGGCGGCGAAATCCGGCGTGATCGGGCTGACGCGCGGCCTCGCCCGCAGCCTGGGCAGGCATCACATCCGCGCCAATGTCGTGTTCCCCGGCTGGATCATGACCCAGCGCCAGCTCGATCTGTGGATGTCGCCGGAGGCGGAGGCGGAGCGCGCCAAGGGCCAGTGCATCCCCGATCGGCTTTATCCGCCGGATGTGGCGCGGATGGTGCTGTGGCTCGCCGCCGATGACAGCGAGCATGTCACCGCGCGGGAATTCATCGTCGATGGCGGGTGGTACTGACCTGCCGCATCGCGGAAACGCTAACCCCTTCCATAGCCTCCGCCGCCGGGGGTGTGGATGGTGAAGGCATCGCCGGGGCGCATGGCGGCGCTGTCGGTGCCGGTGAGCGCCTCGCGCGCGCCATCCGCGCGGTCGATGAACTGCCGGCCCGGCGCGCCATCCTCGCCGCCTTCGAGTCCGAAGGGCGGGACGTTGCGGCGGGAGGCGACGATCACCGCCTCCATCGGCTCCAGGAAGCGGATGCGGCGGATGGCGCCATCGCCGCCGCGCCATTTCCCCGCCCCGCCGGAGCCGTGGCGGATGGAGAACTCCTCCAGCCGCACCGGATAGCGCAGCTCCAGCACCTCCGGGTCGGTCATGCGCGTGTTGGTCATGTGCGAATGCACGGCGGATGCGCCGTGAAAGCCCGGCCCGGCGCCGGTGCCGCCGCAGATGGTCTCGTAATATTGCCGGGTAGCGTCGCCGAACAGGAAATTATTCATCGTCGCCTGGCTGCAGGACTCGGCGCCCAGCGCGCCGAGCAGCGCGTTGCAGGTGGCTTGCGAGACTTCGGTATTGCCGGCGACCACCGCCGCCCCCGGCGCGGGGGAGAGAAAGGTGCCGGGCGGGATGACGATGCGGATGGGCTTCAGGCAGCCATCGTTCAGCGGGATGTCGGCGCCCGTCAGGCAACGGAACACGTAGAGCACCACCGCGCGGGTGACGGCGGGAGGCGCGTTGAAGTTATCGCCGCGCTGCCGCCCGGTGCCGGTGAAATCCACCGTCGCCGCGCGCGCCGCGCGATTCACCGAGACCCGCACGGCGAGCGGCGAGCCATCATCCATGCGATAGGTGAAGGCGCCGTCGCTGATCCGGTCGATGACGCGGCGGACGCTTTCCTCCGCATTGTCCATCACATGGCGC
>DASTAF010000484.1:0-4001 GCA_035713005.1 Acetobacteraceae bacterium | reverse complement strand
CGCGGATGCTTCCGATGAGGATGTCGGCCGCGCGCTGTTCACGCTCAAGGCGCTGCGCCAGCGCCTGAACGACGCCCTGCCGGGTCTGGCCGCGACCGGAAGCGGCACGCTGAAGACGCGGATTCACGGCGACTTCCATCTCGGCCAGGTGCTGGCGACGCAGGGCGATGCCTATATCATCGATTTCGAGGGCGAGCCCGCGAAACCCCTGGCGGCTCGGCGCGCGAAAGCCTCGCCCCTGCGCGATGTCGCGGGGCTGATCCGCTCCTTCGACTATGCCGCGGCGACCATCGCGCGCTCGGCGACCATCGTCGCCACCGGCAAGGCGGAGGAGCGGCGGCAGGCGCTGATGCACCGCTTCGTCATCGAGGCCAGCGCGAGCTTCCTCGAAGCCTATCGCGCGGTGCTTCAGGATGCGCCGCGCCCCTGGGTTTCGCCGGAAACCTGGCACGCGCTGCTCGATCTCTTCCTGATCGAGAAATCCGCCTACGAAATTTGCTACGAGGCGGCCAACCGGCCCGGCTGGTTGCCGATTCCCCTGCGGGGCATGGCCGATCTGGTCGCGCGCAGCGTTGAAGGACAGCCCGATGCCCATGCATGAAGACGATGCCGCGATCGAAGCCCTGATCCAGGGGCGCCATGGCGATCCTTTCGCGCTGCTCGGCCCGCATCCGGCCGGGGATGGGGTCATCGTTCGCGCCTTCCTGCCCGGCGCGAGCGGGGCAACGCTTCTCGGCCGCGACGGCAGGGAAATCGCGGGGATGGAATCGCCACGTTCTAACGGCCTGTTTGAAGGCCACCTTTCCGCGCCGCAGGATTACCTGCTGCGCATCGACTGGGGCGGCGTGATCCAGGAGACCGAGGACCCTTATTCCTTTCCGCTGCTTCTCGGCGAGATGGACATCTATCTCCTGAGGGAGGGGCGGCAGCTTCGCCTCGCGGAATGCCTTGGCGCGCAGGTGATGAGCGTGCAGGGCGTCAGGGGCGTGCGCTTTGCTGTCTGGGCGCCGAATGCGCGGCGCGTTTCTCTCGTCGGCGACTTCAACAGCTGGGACGGCCGGCGGCATCCCATGCGGCTTCGCCACGAAGCGGGGGTGTGGGAATTATTCATCCCGCGCCTCAGCGAAGGCGCGATCTACAAATACGAGATACTGACGGCGGCGGGAGCGCTGATTTCGAAATCCGATCCCGTGGCGCGTGCGGTGGAGGTTCCTCCGGCCACCGCATCCATCGTGGCGGCGCCCGCGGACTTCAGATGGTCCGATGATGCCTGGCGGGAACGGCGCTCGGCGCGGAAGGAGGGCGCTCCGCTCGCCATCTACGAGGTTCATGCGCCTTCCTGGCGGCGGCATTACGACGGCCGCTCCTATTCCTGGCGGGAGCTGGCCGATGCGCTGATCCCTTATGTCAGCGATCTCGGCTTCACCCATATCGAGCTGATGCCGATCATGGCCTATCCTTTCGGCGGGTCCTGGGGATATCAGCCGCTGGCGCAGTTCGCGCCCTTGCCCGCCATGGGAACGCCGGCTGATTTCGCCTATTTCGTCGATCGCTGCCATCAGGCGGATATCGGGGTCATCCTCGACTGGGTTCCGGCCCATTTCCCCACCGATCCGCACGGGCTGATCCGCTTCGACGGCACAGCGCTCTATGAGCATGAGGACCCGCGCGAGGGATTCCACCGGGACTGGAACACGCTGATCTACAATCTCGGCCGGGCCGAGGTGCGGAACTTCCTGCTCGCGAGCGCATTGTTCTGGCTGGACCAGTTCCATGTCGATGGCATACGCGTCGATGCCGTCGCCTCCATGCTCTACCGCGACTATTCGCGCGCCGCCGGGGAATGGATACCCAACCAGTATGGCGGGCGCGAGAATCTGGAGGCCATTTCCTTTCTGCGCGAACTCAGCGACGTCATCGCACAATACGCGCCGGGAAGCATGCTGATCGCCGAGGAATCCACCGCCTGGCCCGGCGTGACCAAAAGCACGGCGGAAGGCGGACTCGGCTTCACCCATAAATGGAACATGGGCTGGATGCACGACACGCTGCATTACATCGAGGAAGATCCGGTCAACCGCCGCTATCATCACGACGAGATGACATTCGGGCTGATTTACGCCTTCTCGGAAAAATTCGTGCTTCCGATCTCGCATGACGAGGTTGTTTACGGCAAGCGCTCGCTGCTCGGAAAGATGCCGGGCGATCACTGGCAGCGCTTCGCCAATCTGCGCGCCTATCTGGGCTTCATGTGGACGCATCCGGGAAAGAAGCTGCTGTTCATGGGCTCCGAATTCGGCCAGCCGGACGAATGGAACCATGATCGGGAACTTCCCTGGTATCTGCTGGAGGATTCGTCGCATCGCGGCCTGTGGCAGATGATGCGCGACATGAACCGGGTGTATCGGGCGGAGCCGGCCCTCCATGCCGAGGATTTTTCGCCGGAGGGATTCCGCTGGGTCATCGGCGATGACCGCGACCAGAGCGTGTTCGCCTATCTGCGGCTCGATCCGGGCGGGGCGCCGCCGGTTCTGGTGGTCTGCAATTTTACCCCGGTGCCGCGCCATGACTATCGGATCGGCGTGCCGCACGAGGGCAACTGGCGCGAGATCATGAACACGGATTCGAATCTCTATGGCGGCTCGAACATGGGCAATGGCGGCGTTGTCGGCGCGCAGCCCGAGCCGCGGCACGGGCAGCCCTGTTCGCTTTCGCTGACGCTTCCACCCCTGAGCATGATCCTGCTGCGCTGGGAGCCGTAAATGCCGGCAATGCCGGACCGCCTGCTGCCCGGCCAGCCCTATCCGCTCGGCGCGAACTGGGACGGCCTGGGCGTCAACTTCGCGGTATTCTCCGCGAATGCCGACCGGATCGAGCTCTGCCTCTTCGACAAGACGGGCCGGCGGGAGATCGCGCGCTACGATCTGCCGGAATGCACGGATGAGGTGTTCCACGGCTATCTGGCCGATGCGCGGCCGGGAATGCTGTACGGCTTCCGCGCGCATGGGCCATATCAGCCGGAACTCGGCCATCGCTTCAATCCGAACAAGCTGCTGCTCGACCCCTATGCGAAGATGCTCGCCGGCGAGATGCACTGGACCGACGCGCTGTTCGGATACCGGATCGGCGCATCGCGCGCCGATCTGTCCTTCGACCGGCGGGACAGCGCCGCCGCCATGCCGAAATGCATGGTGGTGGACGGCAATATCTTCCGCAAGGATCACAGTCCGCCGCGCGTGAGCTGGGCGGACAGCATCATCTACGAGACGCATGTGCGCGGCTTCACCAGGCAGCGCGAGGATATCCAACCAGACCGCCGCGGCACTTTCGCCGCGCTCGCCGAGCCGCGCGTCATCGATTATCTCGTGCAGCTCGGGATAACCGCCGTGGAGCTGCTGCCCGTGCAGGCCTATGCGCAGGACCGCTTCCTGGTTTCGCGGAATCTGGCGAATTACTGGGGTTATTCGACGCTTTCCTTTTTCTCCCCGGAACTGCGCTATCTTTCCGATCCGGAGAACGGGATATACGAAATCCGCACCGCGATCCGCAGGCTGCACGAGGCTGGGATCGAGGTGATTCTCGATGTCGTCTACAACCATACGTGCGAGGGCGACGGGAAGGGCCCGACATTGTCATGGAGGGGGCTGGACAATGCCAGCTATTACCGCCTGATTCCCGGCCATCAGCGCTATTTCATCAACGATACCGGCTGCGGCAACACCATCAACATTTCCCATCCGCGCGTCCTGCAGATGGTGATGGACAGCCTTCGCCACTGGGCCGATTGCTATCAGGTCGATGGCTTCCGCTTCGATCTCGGGCCGATTCTCGGCCGCGAGGCGAGCGGCTTCGATCCCGGATCGGGCTTCTTCGACGCGATCCGCCAGGACCCGGTGCTGTCGCGGGTCAAGCTCATTTCCGAGCCATGGGATCTCGGGCCGGGCGGCTATCAGCTCGGCAACCATCCGCCCGGATTCGCGGAGTGGAACGACAAGTTCCGT
>DASTAF010000483.1:0-6117 GCA_035713005.1 Acetobacteraceae bacterium | reverse complement strand
CAGGATCAGCGAGGTCTCCTCGGCGAGCGGGATGAACTCGGCCGGGGAGATGAAGCCCCGGGTCGGGTGCCGCCAGCGCACCAGCGCCTCGAATCCCTTGGCCTCCAGCGTGCCGCAATCGACCAGCGGCTGATAATCCACTGTCAGCTCCTCGCGCGCGAGCGCCTGCCGCAGTTCCTGCTCCAGCATCCGGTGTTCGCGGAACTTGATGTCCATGCCGGGCTCGAAGAAGCAGAACGTGTTCCGGCCATCCCGTTTCGCCCGGTTCAGGGCCAAATCCGCCGCCTGGAACAGGCCGCTCGGCTCGGCACCATCCTGCGGATAAAGGGCGATGCCGGCCGAGCCGCCGATCGAGATCATCTGCCCGTCAATCTCGAAGCTCCTGCCGAGCACATCGACGAGGCGCTGGGCGAGCCCGGCGGATGAGGCGGGCTGCTCCCCGGTCACCTGCACGATCGCGAACTCGTCGCCGCCGAGGCGGGCCACCATGTCCCCCTCGCGGATATTATGGACGAGCCGCGCCGCTGCCTCCTGCATCAGCCTGTCGCCCACCGCGTGCCCGTGCAGATCGTTGACCGACTTGAACCGGTCGAGATCGAGGATGAGCAGCGCCAGGCCGCCCTGCTGGCGTCCAGCCTCGGCGACGGCTTCGGCAAGCCGCTCGTTGAAGAGGGTGCGGTTGGCGAGCCCGGTCAGCGGGTCGTGATGGGCGAGATGACTGAGACGGTCCTCCACGCGCTTGCGCTCGGTAATGTCGCGCAGGGCGATCACTCCCGCCGCATGGCCGCCATAGTTGATCGGGCGGCTCAGGATCTCGGCGGTGCGGCGCGTTCCATCCGGGCGCTCGATCTCGATCACGTCGATATCAGGGGAAGGAGCGGCGAGATGCCGCTGCAGGGCCTCGCGCGTATCGGCGGTGGCGATGAAAGCGGCCTCGTCCCCCGCGAGATCGGGCTTCACCGAGCCGATCACCTGATGCAGCGCGGCATTGGCCCAGATCACCCGGCCCTCGCGGTGGATCAGCAGCCCCTCGATGGTGGAATCGGCAAGCTGCCGGAGGCGCAGCGCCTCATGTTCGAGGTGGCGCCAATGCTGATCGGCGAGGGCGACCATCAGGCCGAGGCCGATCGCGACCGCGCTGGCCGCCGCGGCGGCCAGGGTCGTCATCCGGCCGAGCAGCAGACCGCCCGGCATCCTTCCCATGCCCGGCACGATCCGCGTGCCCGCCATGGCGATGAAATGCACGGCGGCTATGCTCAACAGGAGCATAACCGCCATTTCGAGCCGGACGGGCAGGCGGCCGATCTCCCCGGCCCGGCGGAAGGCGAGCGCGCCGAGAGCCATGCCGAGAACGATAGCGGCGGCCACGAACCGGCCGTCATAGGTGATCGAGCCGGGAAAGGTGAGGGCGGCCATGCCGGTGAAATGCATCGCGCTCACCGCGCCGGCGGTGATCACCCCGGCCCATATCCGGACGCTCCACGCCGGATTCGGGCGCAGGGCGAGGGCGAAGCCCGGCAGGCTGCCGATGATCGCGATGACGCTCGACAGCAGGGTGAGGCGGATCGCGTAGCCCATCGGCATCGAGGACCTGTCCGCCACCATGTCGACGAAATGGGTGGTCCAGACGCCATTGCCGAAGACGCAGGCGCTGGCCACCAGCCAGCCGCGCCGGGCCCGCCCCGCCGAGGCCGCGGCGCGCGAAAGCAGCGAGGTGGTGCAGAAGCAGGCGAGCGCGCCGATCAGGACCGCGAGCGCCACCAGGCGCAGATCAGCGCTGCCCATGATCTTCCCGTAAAGCCCTGGCCCCCGACAATTGCCTGCGCATTCTGCCCTTCGATTCCGCAATTTGGCGCAAGCATGGCAGGCATTGGCTAAGAAGCGGTTAAAATATGGCTTATGAGCCGATCATCTCGCGGATCTTCACCGCCAGCGCGTCCAGCGTGAACGGCTTGGTCACCATCCTCATCCCGGGAGCGAGAAATTCCTCGCGGGTGGTGGCATGCTCGGCATAGCCGGTAACGAACAGCACCTTCAGCCCCGGCCGGTGCTGCCGCCCCATCTCGGCGAGCTGCCGCCCGTTCAGCCCCGGCAGCCCCACATCGGTGATCATCAGGTCGAGCCGGATCTCCGAGGCCAGGATCGGCAGCGCCGCCTGCCCGTCCCTCGCCTCCACGCAGGCGTAGCCCAGCTCGCGCAGCACCTCCGCGATCAGCAGCCGGACCGAGGCGTCGTCCTCGACCAGCAGCACCGTTTCGCCCGCGCCCTGCGGCGCGGCGGCAAGGTCGTGCGTCGCATCGCCGGAAAATGGCCCCTGGTGCCGGGGCAGATAGAGGCTCACCTTCGTTCCCTGGCCGATATCGCTCTCGATCCGCACATGGCCGCGCGACTGCTTGACGAAGCCATAGATCATCGACAGGCCCAGCCCGGTTCCCTGCCCGACCGGCTTGGTGGTGAAGAAGGGATCGAAAGCCTTGGCGGCGGTTTCCGGAGACATGCCGGTGCCGGTATCGGCGACGCAGATCACCGTGTAATCCCCCGGCTCCATCTCCTCCCGCCCGCGCATATCCGCCTCCGCGAGGCTCACGCTTCCGGTTTCGATGGTCAGGCGCCCGCCATCCGGCATCGCGTCCCGCCCGTTGATGGCGAGGTTGAGCAGCGCGTTCTCAAGCTGGTTGCCGTCGGTCAGGGCGGGCCAGACATCCTCGCCCAGGATGCTCACGAATTCCACCTGCTCGCCCAGGCTGCGGCGCAGCAGATCCTCCATGCTTTCCACCAGCGCATTGACGTTCAGGGGGCGCGGGTCGAGCGGCTGGCGGCGGGCGAAGGCGAGCAGCCGGTGGGTGAGCGCCGCCGCGCGCTCGGCGGAGGCGGAGGCGGCATCCATGAACCTGTCCAGGTCCTCGTACCGGCCATCCCCGATCCGCCGCCTGAGCATGTCCATCGAGCCGATGATGCCGGTAAGCAGATTGTTGAAGTCGTGCGCGATGCCGCCGGTGAGCTGGCCGATCGCCTCCATCTTCTGGGACTGGCGCAGCGCCTCCTCGGCCTGGCGCAGCGCCGCCTCCGCCTCGCGCTCGGCGGTCACGTCGCGCCCCACCGCCTGCAGCAGCCCGTCCGCCGCCACGGCGCTCCAGGCGATCGAGCGGCGGCGGCCATCGCGGGTGCGGACCCCGAGCTCGAAGCGCGGCGGGGCGTGCCCGGCCGCCAGATCAAGCAGCGCGGCCTCCAGCTTCGGCGCGTCCTCCTCCGCGATCAGCTCGCGCAGGTTCATGCCGCGCAGCGCCGCCTCATCCCAGCCCAGAAGGCTGTTCCAGGCGGGATTGGTGGCGCTGATCCGGCCATTCAGATGCGCGACCAGCATGATGTCGGTGGAAAGCCGCCACATCCTGTCGCGGTCGGCGGTGCGCTCGGCCACCCGGCGCTCCAGCGTCTGGTTCATCCCGCGCAGGGCCTCCTCGGCGGCCCGGCGCTCGTTCACGTCGCGCAGGATGGCGGTGACGAAGACGCGGGATTCGGTCCGCCAGCGGGAGGCGGACATCTCCAGGAAGCTGAGCGAGCCGTCCCGCCGCCGCGCCACCAGCTCGACCGGGCGGGGCAGGGGCTCGCCGCTCAGCAGCGTGTTCCACGCCGCCCGCCATGCCTCCTGATCCTCGAACAGCACGGCGATGGGCCGGGCGACGAGTTCCGCCTCGGGATAGCCGAATTCCCGCGCAGCGGCGGGATTGGCGAGCTGGATGATCCCCTTGGTGTCCAGGGTCAGGATCGCGTCCGGGGCGCTGCCGACCACGGCATCGTAGCGGGCATTCTGCCGCTCGCGCAGCACCCGTTCCCGCTCCGTCGCCACGGTGACGTCGTTCACCTGCACGAGGCACCGTGCCGGCTGGCCGCCCATCGGGCGCACGGCGACGTTATGGATCAGCTTCTGGCCGGCGCGGGTGCTGAGCGGGAGAATCTCCCCGTGCAGCGAATGGGTGAGGATGCTGGAGGTGCCGGCGCTCAGCGCCTCCGTCACGACGTAGGAGAGCCGCGCCATCCCCGGCGAGGGGCGGGAGAACACCTCCTCCAGCCGCCTGCCCAGCACGGCATCGGCGCCGATGCCGGAGGCCAGCACCATCCACATGTTCCAGCCGCGGATGCGGCACTCGCCGTCGAGGACGATCAACCCCGTGTCGACGGCGTCGAACACGCCATGAAGCTCCTGCGGCTCAAGAAGAGGCATGGGTCCTGGGGATGTCGCCCGCCGTCCGCCGGATCAGGTCGCCGAGCAGCGCCTTCAGCGATTCCAGCGCCGGCAGGTCCATCAGCATGGCGATGTAGCCGCGGATGTCGCGGTGCTTGACCGAAAAGTCGATATAGAGGAACAGCACCGCGTTCTCGATTGCCAGGGCGTGCGCCATGGCGAAGAAGTCCGGCCCGTGGCCGTGCAGGATCTCGGGCAGCGAGATGCTCAGGCTGCGCTGCAGCATGTTGGCGATGGTGGCGAGGCAGGCATTCAGGATGATGTTGCCGGTTTCGGCCAGCGCCTCCTGCTCCAGCTCGATGATGTCCTCCAGCGGAAGCTGTCCGCCGGTCACCGCGCGCACGAGTTCGAGGCTGTTGGTCTCCGGGAAGATCAGCAAGGCGCGGCCGGATATGTCGCCGTCGAAAGCCTGATGCACGGCCACCAGCTCGCCCGCCTCGCGCTCGCCGATGATCTGCGCCGCCTGCTCCCGCGTCACGATGGCGACGGCGGGAACTGAGAGCAGGACCTGATCCTCCACCATGTTGCGCAGGCTCGCCGCCGCGCGGCCGACGCCGAGATTGACCAGTTCGGTCAGGGCGTCGAGCTCCAGCTCGTCCAGCGCGATGGAGCGGGGCAGGTTCACCGGGCGGCGGCCTCCGGCGAAGGTTGGATGCGGGAGAGAAAATCGCCCAGGGCCTGCTCGGTCAGCGGTTTTGGCAGGAAGGCGGCATCGACCTCGCGCGCCCGGGCGGCGATCTCGTCCTGGATGTTGGCGGAGATCACCGCGAGCGGCATCTTTGGCGCCAGGGCGCGCAGCTCCGCCGCCAGGGCCAGCCCGTCCCGGCCCGGCATGTTGAAGTCCAGCAGCGCGATATCCGGCCGTTCCCGCGCCGCCAGCGCCAGCGCCTCCTCCGCATTGGCGGCCTCGATGCGGGTCCAGTCCGGGCGCAGCGTGCCGAGCGCCCTGGCGACCGACATCCGGGCCAGCCTGCTGTCATCCACGATCAGTATCTTACGTGTCATCGTCCGGCATTCTCCGACGCAGTGCCGCGCAGCTTCATTGCCCTTCTTTTACATGGAAGCCGGTTGCATGGAAGCCGGGCGAGGGAAGCTCGGCTCACCTATCGAGCAGCGGGGCGATGCGCTCGCGCAGGAAGGCACCGCCGGGCGGGCCGAGAAGCCGGGGCCGCGCCGCCAGCAGCACCTGGATCACCGCCGCGTGCGCCTCCTCGCAGCCCCGCCAGTCCACCGCCGCCCCGGGATCGGCGCAGAGGAGCCGGAGCAGCGCCTCCGCCTCCCCGGCGGGGCAGGCGCCGGAGAGCAGGATGGTATCGCGGGACAGCTCCACCGTCACCGCAGCAATTCCCCGGGATCGAGCACGATCAGCACCCGGCCATCTCCGAGCAGGGTGGTGCCGGAGACGCCAGGCATCCCGGCGAGCAGCCCTTCCATCGGCTTCAGCATCACCTCCAGCCGTTCCCCGAACCGCTCCACTTCCAGCGCCCCGAGCCGGCCGGCGGTCTCGATGACGACGAGGCTGGCGAGCGGCGGCTCCCTGCTCCCGGCGGTTCCGCCATCCATCGCGAGAAGCTCGGCGAGATCGATCAGCGGAACCGTCCGGTCCCGCAAGGCGAAGGCGCGGGCGGCGCCGAACGGCATCACCGCCTCGCGCGGCAGGCGTATGGTTTCCGCGACCGAATCGAAGGGGATGCCGAAGACCTGCCCCGCCACCTCCACCGTCATCACCTGACTCATCATCACGGTGAAGGGCAGGGTGAAGCGCACCGTGGTGCCTTCGCCCGGACGGCTTCGCACGGAGACGAGGCCGCCGAGCCGCCCGATGGCGGCGCGCACCGCATCCATGCCGACGCCGCGCCCGGAAAGATCGGTGA
>DASTAF010000482.1:0-3213 GCA_035713005.1 Acetobacteraceae bacterium | reverse complement strand
GAGGCGACCCCGCCGGCCATGGCGCGCGAACTGGTCTCGCTGCTTCCCGATGCGCGGCTGGCGGTGCTGGACGGCCTGGCCCATGTCCCGCAATTGCAGGCGCCGGATGAGTTCCTCGCCGCAATCGGGGAATTCATCCGGGAAGCAGGAAGTTCATGAGGGATGCCGAGCGGTTTCGAGCAGTTCGATCACCTCCAGGTCGGTCATCTGCCTGAAATCGTCATAATAGGCGCCGACGGCGTGAAAGCGTCGCGGCGTCAGCAGACAGACTACCTCATCCGCCTCTTCCGAGAGTGAAGCCAGCGCCTCTTCCGGCGCGACTGGCACGGCGAGAACCAGCGAGCGCGGGACGAACTGCCTCAGCGCCCGCAGCGCCGCCCGCGCCGTGCTGCCGGTGGCGACGCCGTCATCAGCGACAATGATCGTATGCCCCTGAAGTGCCGGCGGAGGGTGGCCTCCGACATAGATATGGCGCCGCCGCTCGATCTCCGCGATTTGCCGGGCAGTTTCCGCCTCGACATAGCCGGGCGGTGGATCGACCAGGCGGAGCAGTTCCTCGTCCAGGACGATCTGCGGCTCGGCCCCCTCGACCACCGCGCCGATGCCGAGTTCCTCGCGCCCCGGCGCGCCGATCTTGCGCACCAGCAGGACATCCAGCGGCGCCGCGAGCGCCTGGGCGATTTCGAACCCGACCGGCACGCCGCCGCGCGGCAGGGCGAGCACGATCGGACTCGCATCCCGGAGCCGTTCGAGCGCCCCGGCGAGCCGCCTGCCTGCCTCGCGCCGGTCGGCGAAGGTCATGGCGCCACAGGGCTCGCGCCGCCCATCACTTCCTCCTGCTCCGACAGCCTCCTGAGTACATGGGAAGCCGCCCGCTGGCGGCGGATGGATTTGTCCCGGAGGTGTTACACAAAAGCGTGATCGTCTTCGGGCGATTATTCGGCCTCGAAGGATCAGGGGTCCCTGTAGCACCCGCTTAAACTTTGCCTTTCCGGCACCAGATCACGGTTTCAGCAGAACAAGCGCGGAGTCCATGGCATGAGCAGCGAATTTGGCCCGGCCGGGAGGCATTATGAGGTCACGCATACGGATGAGGAGTGGCGCCGGCTCCTCACGCCCGAGCAATATGCCGTGCTGCGCGGCCATGGCACCGAGCGCCCCGGCAGCTGCGCCCTTCTGGCGGAGAAGCGGCGGGGCGTCTTCACCTGTGCCGGATGCGGGCAGCAATTATTCGCCTCCGGCACCAAGTTCGACAGCCGCACCGGCTGGCCGAGCTTCAACACGCCAGTCCCCGGTTCGGTGGAGACCTCGGACGACGAAAGCTACGGCATGTCGCGCACCGAGGTGCATTGCAGCCGCTGCGGCGGCCATCTCGGTCATGTCTTTCCCGATGGACCGCCGCCGACCCATCTGCGCTACTGCATGAATGGAGTGGCGCTGAATTTCCTGCCGGCTCCGGACGAATGAACCGGGGGGCGTCCTCGCGCGGGGACGATCCACCGGTCGAGAAAAAGCAGGATAGCCTGTTCCCCCGCCCCTTCGAGGGCCGCTACGACATGAGCGTGGCGGTAGCGATCATCGCCCTGGCGCCCTTCATCGTGGTCAGCACCGCCTATGCGATATTCAGCCGTGCCGTGCAGGCCGATCTCCATGGAGGCCGGTTCGGCACCCAGCTCATCGCCGGATTCTCCATCGCGGGCTATGCCTTCGGCGCGCTGCTCGGCGGCTATCTCGTGCAGCGCTTCCGGCAGCGGCGGCTGTTCCTGATCTGCCAGGCGCTGTTCGTGTTCGGCTGTGCCGCCTCTGCCGCCGCGCAGGACATGCTGGCCTATGGCTTCGGACGCATCCTCTCAGGGTTCGGGACCGGACTGCTGCTGGTCATCGCGCTGCCTCCGGTGATCCAGCGATTCCCCTCCGCCAAGCTGCGGATCACCGTCGTCTGGGTCAATATCGGCTTCTTCGGCGCCGTCTGCGCCGGGCCGCTGCTGGGCGGGGTGGTCGCCGGAGGTCATCACTGGCGCTGGTTCTATGCCGGGCTGGGAGCGATCGGGCTGCTCAATCTGATCGCGGCGCTGCTCACCTTGCCGGTCTATGATCCGCCCGACCCGGATTTCCGCTTCGATGGATGGGGGATCGGGCTGGGGCTGGCCTCGGTCGTTCTGCCTTTCTGGGCCGCCGGCGAACTGGCGGCGCATGGATTCGCCTCGCCTGCCTTCATCCTGCCGCTCGCCGCCGGAATGGCCTGCTTCGTTGCCCTTCTGCTGGTGGAATATCACCAGGAAGAGCCGCTTTCGCCGGTGAAGCCGATGTGGACCACCATCTCCCTGATCGGTACGCTGGTGGCGATGGTGGCGGGAAGCGTGTTCGTCGCCTTCCTGGAACTGGCGGAGCGACTGCAGATGAACGTGGCGCACCGCCCGCCGCTGGCGACGGGCATCCTCTTTTCCCCGCTGATCGGCGGCGTGTGCATCACCGCGGTGCTGCTCGGCCTGCTGCTGCGGACGCGCTTCCTGCCTTTCCTGGTGCTCGGCGGCATGGCCTGCCTGGTGGGAGGCGGCGCGCTGATCATGACCCTCGGCCCGCATGGGGCGCCGGGCCGCACCCTCGCCGCCGCCGCGCTGCTCGGCCTCGGCGCGGGCGCCACCGTCTCGCCCGGGCTCTATCTTGCCGGCTTCCCGTTATCCTCGACGATCATCGGCCGGGTCTTCGCCCTGGTGGAGCTGGTGCGCTCGCTGGCGGATTACATCATCGCCCCGGTGATCGCGAAGATCGCCGAACTGGGATCGGGCAAGCCGCCGCTCGACTGGCCGGGAGTGCATGAGGCGGCGGGCATCACGCTCTGGATCACGCTGGGCTTCACTGCCATCGGCATCGTGCTCTGGATGGCGGGAGGGGCCGGCCTGCCGGCGGCGGATATCGCTGCCTGGATCGACGGCGACAAGCCGGCCCTCCACTCGCCCAGGCTTTTCGCCCGGCTGCGGGGCGACGTGGATGAGGGCGGATAACAAGAAGGGGCTTGCGTCGGGAGCCTGCTTAAGCGATGCCTGGATATGCCTTTCCATTCCAGGAGGACCTGATGCCGAGCAAGACGACGGACAAGACGACCGAGAAGAAGAGTTCAGCGACAAAGGAGAAAGGCGGCAAGCCGAATGCGCTGCAGCAGCCGCTGAAGCCTTCGGAGGAACTTGCCGCCATCGTGGGTTCAAATCCGCT
>DASTAF010000481.1:0-4963 GCA_035713005.1 Acetobacteraceae bacterium | reverse complement strand
CCGGCGCGCTTGATGGTGAGCACGATCTTGCTGCCAACCGGCCCGCGCATCGCATGAACCGCTTTGTCCAGCGTCAGCCCGTCGGTGGTGCGGCCGTTGATGTCGACGATCAGGTCGTTCGGCTTGATCCCCGCGCGGGCGGCGGGCGTACCATCGATCGGGCTGATCACCCGGATGAAGCCCTCGGTCTCCGAAACCTCCAGGCCCAGCCCGCCGAAATGCCCGGTGGTCTCCACCTGCATGTCCTTGTACTGACCCTTGTTCATGTAGCCGCTATGGGGGTCGAGCCCGGCGAGCATGCCGTTGATCGAATCATAGACCAGCTTGCGAGAGGGTTCCGGCGTCACGTAATCGGCCTTGACCCGCTCGAAAATCTTGCCGTAGAGACTCAGCTGCTCATAGGTCATCGCGGTGGATTCACCAGGGCGCGCATCCGCCAGGGCCTCGTGGATGGCGGGCGCCAGGGCGCCGGCGGCGAGGCCGAGGGCGAATGTGCCGGTAAGCAGCAGCCCGGTTCTAAGCTTCATGGAGCGGGGTCCTTCAAGTTCAGCCTGTCCGTCAGGCTTATCCATCATAAGCGTTGCATGCCTGTCTAGTGGTTCATAGCAGTTCATCCTTAACAGCAGGATAGGCTAGAGTCGGCCGCCGTGAACAAAAACCGGTGTGGGATCGACCGGCGAGCCGTCATGGCGCAGCTCGACATACAGGGCCGGCTGCCGGGACGGCCGCGCCGGGTCGTATCCCGGCATCCGCCCGACCGGCTGGCCGGCGGCGATGTGGTTCCCAACCGCGACATCGAAGCGGTCCAGCCCGGCCAGGACGAAATCATAGCCATGGCCGCAATCGAGGATCAACAGCTTGCCGTAGCCAGGAAATTTGCGGGCGAAAACCACGCGGCCCGCCACCGGCGTCACCACCACGGCGCCGGGCGCCGCCGCGAAGGTGTCGCCGCTCGCCGGGCCGGCCACCGTCGCCGCGCCGAAGCTCCGCACCAGATGCCCGGCCACCGGACCATGCCGCAGCGCCTTGCTCATCGCTTCCGGCACCGCGACCCGCTCCGCCGCCTTCTCCGCGCGCGCCTTCTCGGCGGCTTCCTTCTCCGCGTGTGCCCTGGCCAGCATCTCACGGCGCCGCGCCTCCTCGCGCAGCCGCCCGATCACCTGGCGCAGCGTTCGCGCCTTGTTTCCCGCCGCCGCCGCCGCTTCCTGTTCGGCCGCCGCCTGCTGCCGCGCCTGCGATTCCAGGTTCTGCACCGCGTTCACGTCCAAATCCAGCGCCTGCTCACGCCGCTGCTGCCGCCCGATCGATTCCGTCACCGCCGACTGCGCCTCTCCCACCTGCCGAGTGAGCAGAGCGAGCCGATCCTCCGACTGCCGCACGGCGGCGGCACGGCTGGCGATCATGCGGGTCAGCCCGCGCATGATCAGCGCGCCCTTCACCGCATCACCGGGCGCAAGGCGCATTTCGGGCGTCGCCTGCGCCGCTAGCAGGGTCGCCGCCGGATGAGTGGCGAGCCTGGTGATCAGCGGCAGCAGCGGCGCGACGGCGGCGGCATCGGCCTTGCGCTCGGCGGCGGCATCGCGCCGCTCCGCCTGAAGCCGGGCAAGCTGCGCGGCATTGCGCGCGGTCTGTTGCTCATAGGCGCGAAGCTTGGCGGCCTCGTCCACCTCCTGCTGGACCAGCGCCGCCCGCTTCGCGGCGGCCTGTTGCGCCGCCTGTGCCGCCGCCGCCGCCGCCTTCCGGTGCCGGGCGGCCTGCAGCCTGGCCGCCTGGAGGGCGTGCTGCGCCTGGGTAATCGAGCCGCTATCCGCGAAGGCGGGCCAGACGGCCAGCAGAACCGCGAGGCAGCTAACGCCCCGGAGAAGGCGCATCGGTCAGGCTGGCGCCGGTCATCGCCCGGGGCTGCTCCAGTCCCATGAGCGCCAGCAGGGTGGGGGCGAGGTCAGCCAGCCGTCCGTCATGCAGCCTCGTGCCAGGAGGGGCGAAGGCGAGCAGCACCGGCACCCGGTTCAGCGTGTGGGCAGTGTGCGGGCCGCCAGTCTCCGGGTCGCGCATCATCTCGCAATTGCCGTGATCGGCGGCCACCAGCAGCGCCCCGCCCTGGGCCTTCACCGCCTCGGCGATCCGGCCCAGCTCTTCATCCACCGCCTCCACCGCCTTGACCGCCGCATCCAGGCTGCCGGTATGGCCCACCATGTCGGGATTGGCGAAATTCAGCACGATCAGGTCATAGCTGCCGCTCCGGATCGCCCCCACCGCGCGTGCCGTTACCTCGGGCGCCGACATCTCCGGCTGCAGATCATAGGTTGCGACCTTGGGGGAGGGGATCAGGATACGCTCCTCGCCCTCGAAGGGTTCCTCCCGCCCGCCATTCAGGAAATAGGTGACGTGGGGGTATTTCTCGGTCTCCGCGATGCGGAGCTGCCTCAGCTTCGCGGCCGAGACGATGCCTCCCAGAAGCTGATCGAGCGGCTCGGGCGGGAACAGGCTGTGAAGATGCCGGTCGAGCGCGTTGGAATAGGACCGCATGCCGAGCGCCGCCGCGAACTTCACCCGCTTCGTCCTGGGAAACCCATCGAAATCCGCGTCGAGCAGCGCATCCAGGATCTGGCGCACCCGATCGGCGCGGAAATTGGCGCAGAGCAGCCCGTCACCATCCGCCATGCCCTGATAGCCGCCGATCGCCACCGGCTTGATGAACTCGTCGGTGATGCCGGCCTGATGGCTCTGCCGGATCGCCGCCACCGGGTCCTCCGCCGCGCTGCCCTTGCCGGAGGTGAACAGGTCGTAGGCGAGGCGCACCCGGTCCCAGCGCCTGTCCCGGTCCATGGCAAAATACCGGCCGATGACCGTGGCGATGCCGGCGCCTTGCGGCAGGCCCGCCATCAGCGACCGCACGTAATCGGCGCCCGCCTCCGGCGGCGTGTCCCGCCCGTCGGTGATGGCATGGACGCGCACCGCGATCCCAGCCTCCACGACCAGCCTCGCCAGCGCCACCACATGATCCTGGTGCGAATGCACGCCACCCGGCGAGATCAGCCCCAGCAGATGACAGGCGCCGCCGGAATCCCGGAGGGCGGCGGTGAACCGCTTCAGAGCCGGGTTCTGGGCCAGCTCGCCGCTGCTGATCGCCTGGTCGATGCGCGGCAGCTCCTGCATCACCACCCGCCCCCCGCCGATGTTGGTATGCCCCACCTCCGAATTGCCCATCTGCCCCTCAGGAAGCCCGACATCCAGGCCGCAGGTTTTCAGGAAGGCATGGGGCGACTCCGCCCAGAGCCGGTCGAAATTCGGCTTGCGCGCCAGGGTCACGGCGTTATCCGCCCGCTCCTCGCGCCAGCCGAATCCGTCGAGAATGACCAGCATGACCGGCTTGGGATGTGGCTGCATCGGCATGTTCTCCTGGCTGATCCGCCGCCGGGTTAGAAGGATGCGGCCATGGCGGCAAGTGGCGTTTCAGCCGCGATCCGCCGAATAGCGCCCCGGCCCCGCGCAGGCGAGGATCAGGAAGCCGCCGATGATGGCGATGTTCTTGAAGAAATTGATCTTGTTCTCCATCATCGCTGGCCCGGACATGAGCCAGAACCGGTGCGCGAGCCAGGTGGCGCCGGCGGTATAGACCATCATCACCAGGCAGGCCCAGCGTGTCTTGAGCCCGGCCGCGATCATGAGCGAGACCAGGATCTCGCAGATCACCGCGATGGCGGCGGCGAGCACCGGCAGGGGCGCGTGGACCTTATGCATCAGCCCGACCGTCCCCTGCCAGTTCTCCACCTTGCTGATCCCGAAGGGAAGGAACAGGGCCGCCATCAGTAGCCGGCCGATCAGCAGCCCCGCATCCTCGCCGCGCCTTCGAATTGCCTGCACGAATATGTCTCCCGCAAAAGCCTTGCGCCGCATCCTAGAGGAATCCGGTTCGGCATCAAATTTGACAAAGCCGGTTCGGCCGAAGCAGAAGCCTAATTCGCTATTCAACATCGAAGGCGCGATGACGCACCGGGATTTGCTGATCTGGGCCATCGCCGTCATCGCGACCGCCGGGGTGATCATCCGGCCCTGGAAGCTGCCCGAGGCGGTATGGGCGGTATCCGGCGCCGCGCTGCTCGTGCTTCTCGGCCTGATGCCCTTGAGCGCCGCGATCCGCGCGGCGGGGAAGGGCACCGATGTCTATCTGTTCCTTACCGGCATGATGCTGCTCTCGGAAATCGCCCGGCGCGAGGGGCTGTTCGACTGGCTGGCCGGATTCGCCGCCCGCCGCGCCCGCGGCTCTCCCCGGCGCCTGTTCCTGCTGGTTTATGCCGTCGGCACCATCGTCACCGCCTTCCTTTCGAACGACGCGACGGCGGTGGTGCTGACTCCCGCGGTCTTCGCCGTCACCCGCGCGGTGCGGGCCGAAAACCCGCTGCCCTATCTGTTCGCCTGCGCCTTCATCGCCAATGCGGCGAGCTTCGTGCTGCCGATCTCCAACCCCGCCAACCTTGTGCTCTATGCGAGCATAACCCCGCCGCTCTTTACTTGGCTCCGGCATTTCGGCCTGGCCTCGGCCCTCTCCATCCTTGCCACCTATGTGGCACTGCGGCTTTCCCAATGCCGGGCGCTGGATCAGGAGATTGCGGCGGAGATCGCGCAGCCGGCGCTTTCCAACGGTGGGCGCGGCGCGGCCATCGGCATCGTCATCACCGCCATCGTGCTGCTGATCGCTTCGACGATCCATGCGCGGCTCGGCTTTCCTACCGCCATCTGCGGCGCCGCTACGGCTATCCTTGTGCTGGCGCTGAAGCGCGAGGCGCCATGGCCGGTGCTGCGCGGGGTTTCCTGGGCAGTGCTGCCGCTGGTCGCGGGGCTTTTCGTGCTGGTCGAGGCGCTGGACGAGACCGGGCTGATCATCCGCCTCGCGGAGGGGCTGCGCCATGCGGTTTGGGCCAGCCCTGGCGGCACCGCCTGGGGCGCCGGGGCGGGGCTC
>DASTAF010000480.1:0-2550 GCA_035713005.1 Acetobacteraceae bacterium | reverse complement strand
AGGCACGGAAACCCATCATCCAGGAACCCAGAAATCGAAGCAGATGGGTGCTCCCCGGCACAAGAGGAAGAGCGAGCACGGGCACCATCCCGGCTATACGATGAGCAACAAGACGAGCCACAAGGGCAAATCCAGCCTGCCCGGTCATCTGAAGTCCAAGAAGGGCCCCATCGGCGGAACCTCGGGCAGCGGCATGCCGGGTTCCGGCCCTCATACCTCTGGCGGCAACCAGTAGTACGAGAAAGACCCGGCAGCCATGGGCTGCCGGGATTTCGGCCTTATTCCCCCGGAACGGCTCCGGGAACCACGTCCCGCGCCACCGCGCGGGTTCTTACCGTCATCATCAGCAGTCCTGCCAGGAACAGCGATCCTGCGAAGAGGATGGCGGTGGCGAAGAAGCTGTGGGTCACATCCTGCAGATAGCCGCCCAGGAAGGGCCCGAGATAGCCGCCGAGATTGCCCAGCGCGTTGATCAGCCCCATCGCTCCGCCCACCAGCGCCACCGGAAGGGTGCGCGAGGCAGCGGCCCAGAACGGACCGTCATAGGACATGGCACCGCCCATCGCCAGGCAGAGGAAGAAGATGGACAGCACGATCATGGACTGACCGATCACCACCGAGAGGATCAGGCTGACCGCCGCCACGACCATCGGCATCAGCACGTGGAAGGAGTAGCGGCGGTCGCGGTCCGCCATCAGCCCGTTGAACCAGAGGAAGATCGCGGCGGTGATGTAAGGCAGGGTGGCGATCAGGCCGACCGCGCCGAATCCCGCATGGGTGAGGCCCTTCAGCAGGGTCGGCATCCACATGTTCAGCCCGTAGAAGCCGATCTGGATCAGGAAGTACACGAGCACGAGGCGCCAGATTGTCGCGTTGGTGAAGATGTCGGAGAAGGGACCGGGTTGCGGCTCCCCTACGCGGTCGTTGCGCAGCGAGGTTTCGATGTAGTTGCGTTCCGGCGGCAGGCACCAGGGCGCGTCATGCGGACGATCCTTGATGAAGATCAGCCAGAGCGGCAGGGCGATGATGAAGGGCAGCGCCCCCTCGACGAAGAACAGCGTGCGCCAGTCCGAGATCGACACGATCCAGCCGGAGAGCGGCTGGGTGATGATCGAGGATATCGCCAGATTGGCGATCCAGAATCCGTAGGCGCGGGCCCGTTCCTGCACCGGGAACCAGTGGCTGATCAGCACCAGTGTCGCCGGCCAGATGCCGCCCTCGGCGACGCCGAGGAGGAAGCGGAAGATGATGAGCTGGGTGAAGTTCTGGGCAAAGCCGCAGAGCAGCGCCATCAGCCCCCAGAACACGATCATGATGGCGACGAATTTCTTCGCCGACCAGTGTTCCGCCAGATACCCTCCGGGAATCTGCATGATGATGTAGCCGACGAAGAAGATACCGCCCGCGGTCCCTTCATCGGCCTTGGTGATGTGAAAGTCATGGCCGATGCCGGCAAAGGCATAGGCGATATTGGTCCGGTCCATGAAGGAGATGATGTAGACGATCATCGCGATCGGGATCAGCCGCGACCAGCGTGTAGTGCCGATCGGCCCCGTTCCCGCGAACGAGGAAGCCTGGCTTGAACTCATAGAGTTTCCTCCGCTCTTGTTGTCACTGCAGCCCTCCTGGCATAGCACGATACAAGGTCATCCGCGGGAGAACGCGCCCGCCGCGCAATGTTTCATCGCGATGTGGCCTGGCGGGCACGGCTCGTGATCATCCTTGCTGCCAGTTTCGCTCGCGACTGGTCTAATGGTCAGGCCAGTTAACTCAGGGGCTGGAGGCGGTCAAGGAAAGCGCCGATCACAGTCCGGCGGTTGCCAGAGTGTGAACGCTAGAAGGCAAAAGTAACGAGACGGGTCTGGCTGCGGCCGCCATTGGATGAGCCGCGCATACCGCCGGCCGCCCCGCCGAGCGCAATGGAAAAGGAGACGATCAGCATTAACGCGAGCATGAATCCCAGCATCGGGATCAGGATCACCGGCAGGCCGGCTCGGGCGGCTTCTGGCGCCTCCGAGGGCATGACAATGCCCGCAGGCGGAGCCACGCCTCTCCGCTCCAGCTTCTCGAAACCGGATTTTTCAGACATGGCGTCCTCGCAACCCATGGGCGGATGGCGCCGGGCAGCCCGGCCAGCCGCATCCTTCAAACTACCATGCCGGATGGCATTCGCCAATGATTACCACGTCATGGGTAGATCGGGTTTCAGTTCAGGAAAATCTTTCCCGGGTTGAGGATGCCCTGCGGGTCGAGCGCCTGCTTGATGCTCCGCATCACCGCCAGCACCGAATCCCCGTGCTCGCGGATCAGGAATTCCCGCTTGCCGATGCCGACGCCATGCTCGCCGCTGGCAGCCCCGCCGAGCGCCAGCGCCTGCGCCACGATCTCCCGGTCCAGTGCCCAGGCGCGGTCCGCCCCGCCCGGCTCGTCCGGATAATGAATCTGCACGTGAAAATTCCCGTCTCCCACATGGCCGACCATGCAGGCGGAGAGGCCGGAGGCCGCCACCGCCTCGCGCGCCTGCTCCACCGCCTCGGCAAGGTTCGAGAT
>DASTAF010000479.1:0-2088 GCA_035713005.1 Acetobacteraceae bacterium | reverse complement strand
GCTGCCGCGCCTGATCCTGCAGCTTGAGGCGGAGATGCGCGGCGGGCTGGACCGGCCGGATTATCTCTATCAGGCGACGCGGGTCTATCTCATGCTGGGCAATCAGGGGCCGCTCGACGCGCCGCTGGTCAAGGCCTGGATGAAGCTGGATTGGCAGCGGCTGTATCCGGGGCTGGCCGACGCGGAGACGCGGCAGGCGCTGATGCGGCATCTGGCCGCCCTGCTGGCGCGCCCGCTGCCGGATATCCCGCTCGACGGGCAGTTGATCGCCGCCGCGCGGGCGACCTTCTCCCGCGTGCCGCTGGCCGAGCGGGTCTATTCCCGCATCCGCGATTCCGAGGCCGCATCCGCCCTGCCCTCCTGGACTCCCGCCCAGGCGTTGGGCGCGGCGGGCACTCCGCTGTTTACCGAGACGGGGGGAAAGCCGCTGACCGAGGGGGTTCCGGGCTTCTATACGGTGCGCGGCTTCTATGGCGTGCTGCTTCCCGCCCTCGGCCACGCGGCGCGGGACGTGGCGCAGGAAAGTTGGGTGCTGGGGAGCGCCGCCCAGGTCAATCCGAAGTCGCCGCAGATGCAGTCGCTGGAGCAGGATGTGGTCCGGCTCTACGAGAACGACTACGCCACCCGCTGGCAGGCGATGATCGACGGGCTGAACCTCGCCCCGCTCGGCGCGCCGGGCCAGGCGGTGCAGGCGCTATACGTCCTCAGCTCGCCGCAATCGCCAATGAAGGCGCTGCTGGCCTCGATGGCGCGCGAGCTGACCCTGACGCGGAAGCCGAAGGCGCCGCAGGCGGTGGCGCCGAAGCTTCCTGGCACGGCGGCGGTGAACGCGGCGGCGAGCCGGTTGCAGGGGCTGATCGGGCCATCCGCCAATGCTGCCATGCCGCAACCGGGGGCCGAGGTGGATGCGCGCTTCGCGCCGCTGCGCTCCTATGTCGGCAATGGGGCGGCGGGCGCGCCGGTCACCCTCACTTTGCAGCTGATCGATCAGCTTCGGCAGCAGCTTGCCAGCCTCACCTCGGCCGCGCCCGGATCGGCCCAGCCCGCCGCGCCCGCGGCAGGGGGCGATGCCGGGGCACTGCTCTCGGGCGAGGCGCGGCACGATCCCGAGCCGGTGCGCCGCTGGCTCGCCGGCATCGTCGCCACCGCCGATGGATTGCGCGGCGGCAGCGCAGCGGCCTCGGCATCCGCCGCCTTCAATGCGCCGGGAGGGGCGGCGCAGCTTTGCCGGAAGGCAGTGGCGGGACATTATCCCTTCGATCCTCAGGCCAGCCAGGGCGTGCCGCTCGCGGATTTCACCCGCCTCTTCGCACCGGGCGGCGTTCTGGACACCTTCTTCAACACCCAGGCGCGGCCCTTCGTGAACATGACGGGCGGAGTCTGGCGCGTGCAGGCGGTGAACGGTGTCGCCCCGCCGATCAGCCAGGGCGCGCTCGCCGAGTTTCAGCGGGCGCAGATCATCCAGCAGATCTTCTTTCCCGCCGGCCCCGCGATCAGCGTGCAGTTCAGCGTGACACCGAATTCGCTTTCCGCCGGCGCCGCCCAGGCGGTGCTGCAGCTTGGCAGCCTGACGATGAACTATGCACACGGCCCCGCGGTGCCGACCCTGGTGAACTGGCCGGGGCCGGACGGGATGCAGACGGCGCGGCTGGTCATCACCCCGAATGGCGGCGGTGCGCCGCTGACGCTGCAGGCAAGCGGCCCCTGGGCGGTGTTCCGCCTTTTCAACCAGGGCAGGCTGACCGAGGAGGGCTCATCCTCCCGCTACCGGCTCAGCTTCGGCGAGGGTGGCCTGAGCGCTTCCTTCACCATCCAGGCCGGTTCGGTCTTCAACCCCTTCGCGCCGGGGGTGCTGACCAGTTTCCGCTGCCCCAGCCTCGGCGGATGACCCCTTTCGCCCCCTGCTTTTCGGGCTTCTACGGCAAGCTGCCTGCGCGGGGAGATTTCGTGCGGGCGGGACTGCCGGGCGATGCCGTGGACGCCTTCGATGGCTGGGCCCGCGCGAGCCTCGCCGAAAGCCGCCGTGCACTGGGCGAGGAATGGCGGGATTGCTGGATGGAGGCCTCGGTCTGGCGCTTCCGCCTCGCC
>DASTAF010000478.1:0-3734 GCA_035713005.1 Acetobacteraceae bacterium | reverse complement strand
CGAGGCGCCGGTGACGGACTCGTAGGGAGCCGCCGTGATCAGGGCGAGGCGCATGGCCGAATTCATCCGTGAATCATGACGGACGGATATGCTCACGCAATCGTGGCATCAATTCGACAAGGTTGCACGGGCGATGGCGGGCGTCGAGCTGAAAGCGCAGAATGTCGTCCCAGCCGTCCTTCACGGCACCGGTGCTGCCCGGCAGCGCGAACAGATAGGTGCCGTTGGCCACCCCGCCGATCGCGCGGGACTGCATCGTCGAGGTGCCGATCTTCTGATAGCTCAGCATGCGGAACAATTCGCCGAAGCCTTCAATGGTTTTCTCCACCACCCGGCCGAAGGCTTCCGGCGTGACATCCCGCCCGGTGATGCCGGTGCCGCCGGTGGAGATCACCACGTCGATCTCCGGATCGGCAATCCATTCTCGGAGCTTTGCCGCGATGATGTCCGCGTCATCCGGAAGGATGTCGCGTGCTGCGAGCACATGGCCTGCGGCGGCTATGCGCTCGGCAAGGGCATCGCCAGAAGTATCATTGCTGGCATTGCGGGTGTCCGAAACGGTCAGCACGGCGATGCGCACCGGCAGGAAGGAGCGGTCTGGGTCGAGGCGTGACATGACGAGGAATGTAAGCTTTCCTGCCGCGTTTTGCCATGATCCCGAAATCTGCGGTTACAATTCGAGCGAAAGGGGCTGGATCAGGAGGAGAAGGCCATGTCGTCGCGATGGATGATCTCGTCGCGCCCGCGCCAGCCGAGAAGCGCCTCGATCTCGTCAGAACGATGGCCGGCCAGGATGCGCACCTCGTCGCTCGAATAGGCCGAGAGGCCGCGCGCGAGATGCGCGCCATTCAGCCCTACCACCTCGACCGGATCACCCCGCTCGAACTCGCCCTCCACCTTCCTCACCCCCGCCGGCAAAAGGGACGAGCCGCGTGAGAGGGCGCGCGCGGCGCCTTCATCGATGCTGAGTCGCCCCATGGGGGCGAGGCTGCCGGCGATCCAGCGCTTGCGGGCCGAACGGCCGCCTGGCGCGGCGAGGAACCAGGTGCATCGTGCCCCATCCCGCAAGGCGGCCAGAGGATGATCGCGATGGCCAAGCGCGATGGCCATGGAGCAGCCGGCCTGGGTGGCGATGCGCGCGGCGGTGAGCTTGGTCCGCATCCCGCCCGAGGAATAACCGGGCGGCGGCGCTCCCCCCATTGCCTCGATCTCGGGCGTCAGCTCATCGACGAGCGGCAGATGCCGCGCTTCCGGATTCTGCCGCGGGTCCGCCGTGTAGAGGCCGTCGATGTCCGAAAGCAGGATCAACTGGTCCGCCTCAATCATTTCCGCCACACGCGCGGCCAGCCGGTCATTATCGCCAAAGCGAATCTCGCCGGTCGCCACTGAATCATTCTCGTTGATGACCGGCACGCAGCCCAAGGCCAGCAGGGTGCGCAGGGTCGCCCGGGCGTTCAGGTAGCGCCGCCGATCCTCGGTATCGTCCAGCGTCAGCAGAAGCTGCGCCGCCGTCAGCCCGAAAGCGGATAGCGCCTGGGACCATGCCTGGGCGAGCCGGATCTGCCCCACCGCCGCCGCCGCCTGCTTTTCCTCCAGGCGAAGCCGCTTCTGGGTGAGGCCGAGGCTGTGGCGGGCGAGGGCGATGGCGCCGGAGGAAACCACGATCACCTGGGCGCCGCCCGCGCGCAGCGCGGCGATATCGGCGGCAAGTCCGTCGAGCCATGCGGCACGGGGCCGGGCGGCGGCGGGATCGACGATCAGGGCGCTGCCGATCTTGACGACGAGCAGCCGTGCATCGGCGACGGAAGGCGTGGTCATGCCCGCGCCTTGCGGATGGCATCCCAAGCCGTGCGCAGCACCTCGTCCAGCCCTACTCGCCCGGCGGCGGAGATGGTCAGCACCGGCACGCCGGAAGCGCGGGCGAGGGCGGAGCGGCGGGCGGAAATCTCGCGCGGGGTCATCGCGTCCGCCTTGTTCAGCACGATGATCTCGGGCTTTTCCGCGAGCCCGCCACCATAAGCCGCGAGTTCTGCCCGGATGGTCCGCCAGGCATCGACCACATGGCCCGCCGCCCCATCGATCAGATGGATCAGCACCGCGCAGCGCTCGACATGGCCGAGAAACCGGTCGCCCAACCCGCTGCCCTCATGCGCGCCCTCGATCAGGCCGGGAATGTCGGCGAGCACAAACTCCTCGGTGACGGAAAGCCGCACCACGCCAAGCTGCGGGTTCAGCGTGGTGAAGGGATAATCCGCGATCTTCGGATGGGCGCCGGAAACTGCGGCCAGAAAGGTCGATTTGCCAGCATTCGGAAGGCCGACCAGCCCGGCATCCGCGATGAGCTTGAGCCGGAGCCAGATCCAGCGCTCCTCGCCCGGCCAGCCCTTGTCCGCCCGGCGGGGGGCGCGGTTGGTTGAACTCTTGAACATGGCGTTGCCATATCCCCCATCGCCGCCGCGCAGCAGGGTGACGGTTTTGCCCGGATGATCGAGATCGGCCAGCAGCGTCGCCCGATCATCGTCGAGAATCTGCGTTCCCACCGGCACCTTGATGACAAGGTCGGGCGCGTTGGCGCCGGTGCGATCCGACCCCGCCCCGTTCCCGCCTTTCTTGGCCCGAAAGTGTTGAGTGTAGCGGAAATCGATCAGCGTGTTGAGATTCTCGACTGCTTCGAAGACGATATCGCCGCCCTTGCCGCCATTGCCTCCATCGGGTCCGCCGAACTCGATATATTTCTCGCGCCGGAAGGCGACGACTCCATCGCCGCCATCGCCCGACTTCACGTAGATTTTCGCCTGATCAAGGAATTTCATGGTTCAAACATAAAAAAGGCCGGCAGGAGCCAGCCTTTTGCAACGCCGGACTTGGCTGGCCGCTTATTCGGCGGCGATGGCGAGCGGCTCGACCGAGACATGAACGCGGTCATCGCTCTTGCGCTCGAATTTAACCCGGCCATCAACCAGCGCAAAGATCGTGTGGTCCTTGCCCAGGCCGGCATTGCGGCCCGGCTTCATCTTGGTGCCGCGCTGGCGGATGATGATGTTGCCGGCGACGACCTGCTCATCGCCGAACTTCTTGACGCCGAGGCGGCGGCCGGCGGAGTCGCGGCCATTGCGGGACGAGCCGCCTGCTTTCTTATGGGCCATGGAAGAACTCCTCGATTACGCTGCGTTGATTTCGGCGACGCGCAGCACGGTCACGTGCTGGCGATGACCATTCTTGCGGCGGCTGTTCTGCCGGCGGCGCTTCTTGAAGATGATGACCTTATCAAGTCTATCCTGGGCGATCACTGTAGCGGTCACCGAGGCGCCATCAAGAATTGGCGAGCCGAGTTTAACTCCGGCATCGTCACCCATGGCCAGCACGTCCGTGAAGGTGACGGTGCTGCCCGGCTCGGCCTGAAGCTTCTCGATCTTGAGGACGGCGTCCGGCGCGACACGGTACTGCTTGCCGCCGGTGCGGATGACTGCGAACATCGGATAAGGTCCAATTCCATTAAACAATAAATACACCATGGCAGGCCACCCTCGAAGGGTGCTGCCGTGGACCGAAGTTGCTTATAACCGCCATCCCCTTGATGTCAATCACTCGGTCCGTCAGGGTGTTGCTCCCGGCATGCGCCTTCCGTATAAGGCCGCCTGACGCGGAGAGGTGCCAGAGTGGTCGATCGGGGCGGTCTCGAAAACCGTTGTGCGTGCAAGCGTACCGTGGGTTCGAATCCCACCCTCTCCGCC
>DASTAF010000477.1:0-4420 GCA_035713005.1 Acetobacteraceae bacterium | reverse complement strand
GGCTTTTCAAGCCGGGCTTCTTGGCCGCGCGGCGGAATGGGCTATATCGGCGGCTGGCGTCCGGATGCCGGGCCGCCCGCTCACGCAATGATGGGAAAAGCATGAAGTTCCAGGATATCACCGCCATCCGCCCGACCCGCGAAAGCCTGGAGGGGGCGCATCGGGCCATCCATGCCCTGCTCGATGACGGCGAGCGGCGGGAGGCGATCGCGCGCTGGGACGAGACCCGCCGCGCCTACGAGACCTGGAGTTCGCTGACCTATCTGCACTTCTCGCAGGACACGGCAAATCCGGAATACAAGGCGGAACGGGAATATGCCGACGAGATGGGACCCGTGGCCACCGAGTTCGACACAAGGGTGAAGCGCCGCCTGCTCGATGATGAGGACCGGCTGGCGGTGGAGGAGGCCGCCGGCGCCTATGCGGTCAGGCTGTGGGAAAGCGATGTCACCACCTTCGATCCCGCCATCGCCAAGGATCTGGAGGAGGAGGCCAAGCTGGATGCGCGCTATACCGAGCTTCTGGCCGGGGCGAAGATCGAGTTCGGCGGCAAGACCCTGAACCTCGCCGGCCTCACCCCCTATACCGAAAGCCCGGACCGGGAGACGCGCCATGCCGCCGAGGCGGCCCGCTGGGCCTTCTTCGCGGCCAACGGCGCGGAACTCGACGAGATTTACGACAAGCAGGTGAAGCTGCGCCACAAGATGGCGCGCACCCTGGGCTTTGATGACTTCATCCCGCTCGGCTACCGGCGGATGCGCCGCACGGATTACGGCGCCGCCGATGTGGCCGCCTATCGCGATCAGGTGGCCGAGCACGTGGTGCCGCTGGTGGCCAGGCTGATCGAGCAGCGCCGGGCGAAAGCCGGCTGGGACAGGGTGATGTTCTGGGACGAGAGGCTGATCGACCCGGAGGGCAACCCGAAGCCGGAGGGCGATCACGACGCGCTGGTCGCGGCGGCCAATGCCATGTTCGAGCGGATGGATGGCAGGCTCGCCGGCTTCTACCGCTCGATGAACGAGGGCGGGTTCATGGACCTGAAAAACCGCCCGACCAAGGCGGGCGGCGGGTTCTGCACCTCGTTCCCGAGCTACGGGATGCCCTACATCTTCGCCAACTTCAACGGCACCCATCATGATGTGGACGTGTTCACCCACGAGATGGGCCACGCCTTCCAGAACTACGAAAGCCGGAACCTGCCGGGCATCGACTATCTCTGGCCGACCTCCGAATCCGCCGAAATTCATTCCATGAGCCTGGAATTCCTCGCCTATCCGCATATCGAGCCCCTGCTCGGCGCCCAATCCGACCGCTACCGGCGGATGCATCTGATCCAGGCGCTGGAATTCCTGCCCTATGGGGTGCTGGTCGATCACTTCCAGCACGAGGTTTATGCCCGGCCCGAGGCCAGCCCCGCCGAGCGCCACGCGATGTGGAGGCGCCTCGAAGCCCGCTATCTGCCCTGGCGCGATTATGGCGACCTCGCCTATCCCGCCAGGGGGGGGCGCTGGCAGGCCCAGGGCCATATCTACGGCGTGCCCTTCTACTACATCGACTATACGCTCGCCCAATGCTGCGCCCTGCAGTTCTGGGTGAAGTCCCGGCAGGATTACGCGGCCAGCATGGAAACCTACGTGAAGCTCTGCGGCCTGGGCGGCTCGGCTCCCTTCGGCGGGCTGGCCGAGGCCGCCGGGCTCGCCTCCCCCTTCAGGCCCGGCGCGCTGGAGGCGGTGGTGCGGATGGCGGCGGAGACGCTGGCGGCCTGACGCGGCAGGCGCGGGCCCGCCTCAGCGCCACAGATTCGAGCGGGCGAGATCGATGATCTCGTCGCCCCGGCCGCTCATCACCGCCTTGACCATGTAGACCATGAATCCCTTCGCCATGTCGGCGGAGACCTTCGGCGGCATCGCCAGTTCCATGCGGTTCACCACCGCATCGACCAGCACCGGCCCGTCATGCGCCAGGGCGGCGGCGATGCCGCCATCCACCTCGCCCGCATCCTCCAGCCGGATGCCGCGTATGCCCACCGCCTCGGCCATGGCGGCGAAGTTCGGGTTCTTCAGCTCGGTTCCGGTATTGATGAAGCCGGATGATTTCTGCTCCAGCTCGATGAAGCCGAGCGCGCTGTTGTTGAACACCACCACCTTCACCGGCAGGCCGAGCTGGACCAGGCTGAGGAAATCCCCCATCAGCATCGCGAAGCCGCCATCGCCGGAAAGCGAGATTACCTGACGGCCGGGGGATGCGGCCTGGGCGCCGATCGACTGCGCCAAGGAATTCGCCATCGAACCGTGCCAGAACGAGCCGATCAGCCGCCGCCTGCCGTTCATCGAGAGATACCGCGCCGCCCAGACGGTGGGCAGGCCGACATCGCAGGTGAAGACCGCATCCTCCGCCGCGTGCCTGTCGATGGCGCTGGCGACCTGCTGGGGATGGATCAGCTTCCTGCCGGGCGTGCCGGTGGCCAGCTCGTCCAGGCTTTTGCGCGCCTTGCGGTAGTGGTTCACGGCGCGGTCGAGATGGGCCGAATCCCGCTTCTCCTCCAGCAGCGGCAGCAGCGCCGCCAGCGTCGCCTTCACATCGCCGACCACCCCCAGCTCGACCTGCGCCCGCCTGCCGATCTGCTCGGCCTGCCGGTCCACCTGGGCGATCCGCACCTCGCTGCCCTGCGGGTAGAACTGCCGGTAGGGGAAATCGGTGCCGAGCATCAACAGCGCGTCGCAATCCGCCATGGCGTAATAGCCGGAGGAGAAGCCGATCAGCCCGGTCATGCCGACATCATAGGGATTGTCCCATTCGACATGCTCCTTGCCGCGCAGCGCATGCACCATCGGGCTCTTGAGCCGGGCGCCGAGCGCCAGCAGCTCGTCATGCGCGCCCTCGCAGCCCGAGCCGCAGAGCAGGGTGACGCGCTTCGCGCCGTTCAGCAGCGCCGCCAGCCGCTCCACCTCGCCGGAGGATGGCACCAGGGTGGCGGGGGAGGAAAGCGCCGCCGGCTTTGCCGCCGGGGCGTCCGAGGCGGGCTGCAGCGCCACGTCGCCGGGCAGCATGACCACCGAGACGCCCCGGCTGCCGATCGCCTTGCGGATGGCGATGTCGAGCGTCCGCGGCATCTGGTTGGCGCTGGAGATCAGCTCGCAATAATGGCTGCAATCGTTGAACAGCAGCCCCGGATGGGTTTCCTGGAAATAGCCGGAGCCGATCTCGCTGGAGGGGATATGCGCCGCGATGGCCAGAACCGGCACATGCGAGCGGTGGCAGTCATACAGGCCGTTGACCAGATGGACATGGCCCGGCCCGCAGCTTCCGGCGCAGACGGCGAGACTGCCGGTGAGATGCGCCTCGGCCCCCGCCGCGAAGGCCGCCGTCTCCTCGTGGCGGGTGTGAATCCACTCGATCCTGCCCTGCCGGCGCAGCGAGTCGGTCAGCCCGTTGAGGCTGTCGCCGACGATGCCGTAGATGCGCTTCACCCCGGCGGCCGCGAGAGCCTCCGCGAACTGATCGGCTACTGTTCTGGCCATGGCGACTCTCCCTTCGTTGTGATGGCGCAGCCTCAGGCGAAGCCGGCGACGGCATGAGGGACATAGGGTTCCTCCAGCCGGCCGATCTCCTCGGGCGAGAGCTTCAGCGACAGCGCGCCGAGCGCATCTTCCAGGTGCGGAAGCTTGGTCGCACCGACGATGGGGGCGGTGATGCCGGGCTTCGCCAGCACCCAGGCCAGCGCCACCTGGGCGCGCGGCACGCCGCGCTCGCGCGCGATCTCGGCCACCCGCCCGACCACCTGCCGGTCCGCATCCGATGAGGATTTGGCGTAGAGCGTCTTGCCGAATTCATCGGTCTCGGAGCGGGCGCTGCCCTCGTCCCAGTCGCGGGTGAGGCGGCCGCGCGCCAGCGGGCTCCAGGGGATCACCCCGATCCCCTCGGCGCGGCAGAGCGGCAGCATCTCTCGCTCTTCCTCGCGGTAGAGCAGGTTGACGTAGTTCTGCATGCTGACGAAGCGGGTCCAGCCATGACGCTCGGCGACGGCGAGGGCCTGGGCGAACTGCCAGGCATGCATGGAGGAGGCGCCGATATAGCGCGCCTTGCCGGCCTTCACCACATCGTGCAGCGCTTCCATCGTCTCCTCGATGGGGGTGTGATAATCCCAGCGATGGATCTGGTAGAGATCGACATGATCCATGCCGAGGCGCCTCAGGCTGGCATCGATCTCGCTCATGATCGCCCGGCGCGACAGCCCGGCGCCGTTCGGGCCGGGGCGCATCCTGCCATGCACCTTGGTGGCGACCACCACCTCGTCGCGGGTGGAAAAATCCTTCAGCGCCCGGCCGAGAATCTCCTCGCTGGTGCCGTCGGAATAGACATTGGCGGTGTCGAAGAAATTGATCCCGCCTTCCAGCGCCCGCTTGATGAAGGGGCGGCT
>DASTAF010000476.1:0-4422 GCA_035713005.1 Acetobacteraceae bacterium | reverse complement strand
ATTGATTGGCCGCCTTGAACGCGTGCCGTCGCCTGCGCGGGCGGCTTGTTCAGGACCGGCGCACTGACGCTGACCTCGATCAACGAGGCCTTGCCTGCCGCCAGCGCCGCCACCGGCCCGCTGGTGGCCAGCAAGGCCTGGCCCAGGGATAAACCATAGGTGGCGGCGGCCTTGGCCTTCAGCGCCGCCAGCTTCGCCGCCGCGACCGCCTGCGCCGCCTGCGCCTGTTCGAGGCTGGCCACCGACACATTATGCGCCGCATGATAAAGCTGGCTGGTGCGTTTCAGGTTCGCGTCGGCGAGTTGCAATTGTGCCGCGGCTTCGATGATCGAGGCGCGGAGCGCAAGCACCGCCGCTGGGTTTTCCACGATGCCATAGGCGTCGCGCGACGGAGCAAAATGAATCAGCGGCGGATGCTCGGTTTTCACCCCGCCATCCCGCGCCGCCTGGGCGTTGATGGTCACTGTTTGGGCGCTCGCCGCCAAGGGCGACAGCATTATTGCAAAAATCAGCAAAAACCGCCGCATCAAGGGAAACTCCTGAAAAATACATGATGCAGCGCGTCTTCCAGCTGCCCCAGCGCGGTGCGCGCCTGAATCCGCGCCGTCAGCGCATCCTGTTCGGCGAGGATGGCCGCTTGCTGCGCGCCGATCAGCCGCAGCCGGCCCGTCGCTCCCGCCCGGAAATCGCTGCGCGCGGCGGCTTCATTACGCTCAGCGCCATCCGCCGCCCGTTCCGCCGCGAGGGTCACGTCGCGGCTGGCGCGCCAATTCGTGCGGGCGGTATCGATCGCGCCGAGCACACGTTGCTGCACCTGATCGAATTGCGCCGCCGCCAGCCGGCGCCGTGCCCGCGCCACCGCGATCGGACCTTGATTTTGGTTGAAGATCGGCAGCGGCAGCGCGAGGGTCAGCAGGAACTTGTTGTTGCCCTGATCGAAATGATAGCCGGGGCCGATATTGAAGGCGGGGTATTGCCCGTCGATAGCGACGCGCAGCCGGTCCTGCGCCGCCGCATACCGCGCCAAGGCGGCCTGAACGGCGGGACGTCGGACCAGCGCCTGCCGTGCCAGCACCGCCAGCCCGCGCGGCGCCTCTACATGATCAAAGGCCGCAAGATCGAGCGGGACGCCATTGAGAGCGGCTTTCGGCAATCCGATAGCGGCGGCCAGGCTCGCCCGCGCCAGGCGCTGCCGCCGCACCGCTTCGGTTGCGGCGAAGCGGGCCTGTTCGGCGGTTAGCCGCTGCAGATTCAAGGCCGTCGCCGAGACCATGCCCGATGCATAGCGCTGCGACAGCACGGTGAGGCCGGATGCAGCGAAGTGCGCGGAACGGGAGGTAAGTTGTGCCTGTGCGCGTGCCTGCCACAAGGCCAGCAGGGCGTTCCGCACCCTGGCTCTTTCCTGCCAGCCCGCCGTCAGGACCGCCTCACGCGCGGCGGCGATGTCCGCCCGTGCCGCCGCGATATTGGCCGAGCGGGCGCCGAAACTGGTGATCAGGAAGCTGACGACAGGGCCGATTTTCCAGGGCGACGGGAATGGCGCGGTGGCGTTGTAGCTGGGGCTGAGACCCAGAACGGGGTTGGGGATGGCCGCCGCCGTGGTCAGGCCGCCTTGCGCGATCGCATAATTCGCATTTACGATCCTCAGATCGGGCCTTTCATAGACCGCGACAAGAGTGAGCGTATCGATGCCCCAGCGCGGGGCGGGATGTCCCATCGCCGTCAGGAATCGCAGCAGCTTCGGGTCGTTCAGCCGCCGCGCGGACAACGCCATGGCGTTCGCCGCAGGGCTGATCGGGCGGGCCGTGTAGCGCGCGCAGCCTGCCAGAAGCACCGGCAAAAGCAGCACAACGCCGGACAGCCTTTTGAAATTTGCGAATATCATTCGGTTTGGAATACGGGAGCGTTCATGTAGAAAAGGCGTTTAACTGCCTAGTCTGACATTTCCCGAACGGGAACCTGACGATTTCGTCAGAATTCTCTCACGTTTTGGTGATGTTGAACCGGCAAGGTGTTCGATGTGATCCGGTCATCGCGGCGGAGATGAGGCGACTTCTTTCGTTGAAGGGTTCACTAATGGCGTCACCAGAACAACCCGCGTGCCGCGGCCGACCTCACTCTCAATTTCCACCCGCCCACCGTGAAGTGCGGCGATGCTTCTCACCACCGCGAGACCCAAGCCGAAGTTCCCGCCGGTGCTGGAGCGGGCTCGGTCAGCCCGATAGAACCGGTTGAAGACGTAAGGTAAATGCTCCGGCGCTATGCCGCGTCCGGTGTCGGCCACCTGAATGTGCAGCGATAAGCCTTCGCGCCGTGACTGCAGCTTCACATGGCCACCGCTCGGCGTGTGAGCAATGGCATTGGCCACAAGGTTACCGACGGCTTGTTGGAACAGCGTGCGGTCAAACGCGGCAACAAGATCGTCCGGTGTTTCCTCTGAAAGAGTGACACCGCCATCGGCAGCTGCGGGTTCATAGAAATCCAGAACTGACACGATCTCCGCCTTCACATCCAGTTCCTCAAGATGAGGGCTCTCTCCCGCGGTTTCGGCGCGGGCAAGGAACAGCAGGCTCTGGATCACCCGGCTGATGCGGGCGCATTCCTCCAGAGCCGAGCCCAGCACGTCCCGGTATTCCTCCAGGGGACGATCCTTGCCCAGAGCTACCTCGATCTCGCCCCGCAGGTTGTTAACCGGTGTCCGCAATTCATGGGCAACATCGGCCGAGAATCGCGATATCTGCACAAAGGATTCTTCAAGCCGGTCCAGCATGCCGTTGAAGGTGTCGGCCAGGGACCGCAACTCCGCAGGAAGTCCAACAAGATCGATACGTTCGTGCAGCGTGGAGGAGCGGATCGTCTGGGCGGTCCTGGTGATGCGCTCGACGGGCCGCATCCCGCTTCGGGCAATCGCAAAACCGATCGCCGAGCAGAGGGCGAGAGAGATGGTCAGCACCAACAGCAGCCGCTCGCGATAACGGATCAAAAGGCGCTGCTCATCAGTCCTGTCAATCGCTACCTGAAACATTCTGCCCGCGCCATTCCCGTCGGTTACGCGACCGCTCAGGGTTTGGAAAAGCTGTTCCATGCTGGTCTGAGCCGACCGCGTCTGAATCGTGCGGATGACATCATGGTGAGGCTGAATCCCCATCAGCGGCGGAAAATCCGAGACCGGCAGGACCTTGTCCATGCCCTTCGTCTCCATCTGCGTTTGTCCGTTCGACGCAATGACGCGAATCCAGATCAGTTGCGGCCGCGCCAATGACTCTGGCGGAGTGGCAAGCATGTGCTTGGCTGCGTTCAGGTTCACTGAAGCATGGAGCAGATATTCGAGATTGGTTGCCGTGTTGCTCAGGACACGCTGATCCTCGGCTTCCAGATTGGCGGCGATCGTCCAGTACAGGAAGCCGGTGGCGATCAGGATCAGCAGAAAGCTGGTGCCCGCGTACCAAGCAGTCATCCGCATGACTATCGAGCCGCCGAACCGGCTCAAATTGGTCAAACGGCCTGATTGGCTGGCACCAGCTTTTGGATCTACCTCCAACGATGTGCCCCAGGCGCCGGGCGGAATAGATAAGCGTCGCCTTGCGAGAAACGTCTACCTCTACCGGTCATAGCGGTGATTTCACCGGCTTGAGGATGCCACAAGGCTTGAACGGCCCAAGCAGGACGGAGCCATTCCAAAACGAAGAGTTTCCCGCCTTCATCCGGCGCACGACCCGGGAACAGGAAATGTCAGATGCAAGACGGTGCAAGGGAGTGTTCATATTCCGCCTATCTTCGGGTATGTTCAATAAAGAAAACATCCGTTCCATGCGCTCATCGGTGACGGTCCCGATCCAGAGCGAGGTCAAACTTCCATCAGGCATCGGAACCTGTACATCGGACCGCCAGAGGCGAAACACTAGGCGCTCATCCTTAGGAATTCCAGCGCCAGCCTTGATCATCACCAATCTTTCGGATCGACCGCTATCGAGACGAGGCAGCACGGGAAGAGCCGTGAGATCCGGGTGGGGCGACAGGAACTCCAGCAGCGAGCGAGCCGTCCAGTTGACGGGCAGTCTCCAGCCACGCGCTTGAAGCTCCGACTTCAGGACGGCAATCCCACCCAGCCATTGGACGGTAAATGGCTGGTCAAACTCGCCAAACAGGGCCAATCTGCGCGCGGGCAGGCTGGCCCAGCCGCTTTGCCTCCAATCAGCGGTCGACATTGTCTGCGTCTGGATCTTGAGAGCGTAGCGTTGCATATCGGATCGATGTGCGAACGCTATATGGGCGCCGCCGGCCAGCATAAAACCCAGCGCAGTGGTTACACCCAGGCCGACAGGACGAACGGCTTCCGCCTGCCGCGCCAGATAGGCCAGACTCAGGAGGGCCGACCATGCGAACCCAAAAGCCAGACCTCCCAAAGCCGTGGAGAGGAAC
>DASTAF010000475.1:0-6014 GCA_035713005.1 Acetobacteraceae bacterium | reverse complement strand
CGCCTCGATGGCGTTGATCTCCAGCACCAGCGAGGCGTTGAAGGTGACCTCGTTGATCCGTTCGGTGATGGTGGCGGTGGTGCGCGGCACCTCGTCGCGGTGCAGCGGGTTGATCATGACGATCAGGATGTCGTCCGCCTCATCGATCAGCGGCGTCAGCGCCGGATTGCCCAGATAGCCGCCATCCCAGTAGGGCACGCCCTCGATCACCGCCGCCTTGAGCAGCATCGGCAGGGTGGCGGAGGCGCGCAGGGTTTCGAGACTGATATCGGGCTGGCGAAAGATCGCCCGCTCGGTGTCCCGGACATTGGTGGCGCTGATGAACAGGCGCGGGGTCGCGGCGGCATTCAGCCTGGCGAGATCCTCCGGCGGCAGGGCCGCCGCGATCAGGGGAATCAGCGGGTCGGTGTAGAACGGATTCGAATAGGGTGAGAGCAGCAGGTTGGCCGCCCCCAGCAGGGTCGCCGCCGGGGAGCTGTCGATATTCCAGCCGGTAGGGCCGGGCTCGCCGAAGGCGAGGAAATTGCCGGCGAGGAAGCCGGCGCGCGCCACCGACTGCCAGAAGGTTTCGAGCTTCCGCCGCGCCGCCGCCGCGCCGCCCTGGACCAGGCCGGAGGCGGTGAGGGCGGCGTTGATCGCCCCGGCGCTGGCGCCGCTGAGCGCCGCGAGCTTCAGCCGCCCGGCCTCCACCTCGTCGAGCAGCCGGTCCACCACCCCCCAGGTGAAGGCGCCATGGGTGCCGCCGCCCTGCAGCGCCAGCGACACGGCGGGCGCTCCGTGATCATGCTTGGCCATGAGATCCACTCCGTTCAGCCGGTGGTGATGTCGAACGGGGCGAGCGCCGCGGCGATGCCGAAGGCACCCGGCAGGCCGCCGCGCGGGAACAGCCGGGTGACATGGCCGAGCTTGCGCCCGACCCTGGTATGGGTCTTGCCGTAATGATGCGGGATCAGCCCCGGGGTTGCCAGGATTTCCGGCCAGAGGGCCATGTCGTCCGGGCCGACGAGATTCTTCATCACCGCGTCGGAATGGCGGGTGGCCTCGGGCAGAGGCAGCCCGGCCACGGCGCGGACATGCAGCTCGAACTGGCTGGCCGGGCAGGCATCGATGGTCCAGTGGCCGGAATTATGCGGGCGGGGGGCGATTTCGTTGGCCAGCACCCCGCCATCGCCGCCGATGAAGAACTCGATGGCCAGCAGCCCGATCAGGCCGATCCGCTCCGCCACCCTGAGGGCGATGGCGCGGGCGGCGTCGCGGATCGCCGGATCGAGCGGGGCGGGGGCGAGGGTGAGATCGAGAATATGGTCGCGGTGGCGGTTCTCCACCGCATCGAAGGCGGAGACGGCGCCATCCGCGCCGCGCGCGACCACCACCGAGCATTCGGCGGCGAAATCGACGAAGCCTTCCAGGATCAGCGGCTTCGGCTCCAGCGCCGCGAAGGCGGCTTCGGCATCCTCCGGGCCGCGGATCAGCGCCTGGCCCTTGCCGTCATAGCCGAGCCGGGTGGTTTTCAGCACCGCCGGCAGGCCCAGCCTGCCGATGGCGGCGCGCAGATCCTCCGGCGAATGAACCTCCGCCCAGGGCGCGGTGGCCACGCCGATGCCGTTCAGGAAGCTTTTTTCGGCGATCCGGTCCTGGCTGATGCGCAGCACGTCCGGGCCGGGCCGCACCGGCTTCCTTGCCGCCAGCAACTCCAGCCCGTCCGCCGGGACGTTCTCGAACTCGAAGGTGATGACATCCACGGCATCGGCGAAGCGGATCAGCGCCTCGCGGTTTTCATATTCGGCGAGGGTGGTCGCGGCGGATACCTGCGAGGCGGGGGCCGAGGCATCCGGGGTGAGGATGTGGCAGCGATAGCCGAGCCGGGCGGCGGCGAGGGCGGACATGCGGCCGAGCTGGCCGCCGCCGACGATGCCGATGGTGGCGTTGGGCGGAAGCGGGAATTTCATCGGTGCTCGGCCATGGCTTCGGGCGTTTCGGGAACGCCCTCGGTCTGGCGGGCGCGGAAGGCGCGCAGGCGGGCGGCGAGACCGGCATCGTTCAGGGCCAGCAGCGCCGCCGCGAACAGCCCGGCATTCACCGCCCCCGGCTTGCCGATGGCGAAGGTGGCGACCGGGATGCCCCCCGGCATCTGGACGATGGAATAGAGGCTGTCGATGCCCTTGAGGGCGGCGCTCTCCACCGGCACGCCGAGGACGGGCAGGGTGGTGAGAGAGGCGATCATGCCCGGCAGATGGGCGGCCCCGCCGGCGCCGGCGATGATGGCGCGCAGCCCGCGCGCTTCCGCGCCGGTGGCGTAATCGAACAGGCGGTGCGGCGTCCGGTGGGCGGAGACGACCCGGCTTTCATGGGGAATGCCGAGCGCCTCCAGGCTCTCGGCGGCGTGGCGCATGGTCGGCCAGTCGGACCGGCTGCCCATGACGATGCCGATGAGGGGCGATCCGTCATCCTTCATGGCGTCACGCGATGTTGTCCGGGATCAGCCGGCTTTCGACCTGGGCGATCTGGTCGCGGAGGGAGAGCTTGCGCTTCTTGAGGCGCTGGATCTGCAACTGGTCGATGGCGTTCTGCTCGCCCAGGCGGGCGATGACGGTGTCGAGATCGCGATGCTCGCTGCGCAGCGCGTGCAGGTGGCGGAGAAGCGTGTCCCGGTCGTTCAGCATGAAGCGGGCTTTAGCATAGAGCGGGGCGGATGCCATAGAAGCGGCATGTGGATTGACCTTGGCGGATTGACCTTGCCGCCACCCCTCTTAACTGCATGGTAGGAATTTCATTTTACCACCGAGATTCCACCGGCTAGAGTGCCGCGCTTGCGACCCGGTTAACCTGAAAAGGAGACGCTGATGAGCTTGGAAGCGAGACTGGATTCCCTCAAGGAACGCCATGCCAGCCTGGAGATGAGGATCGCGCAGGAGGATCGCCGTCCGCGCCCGGATGACGGCGAACTGGGGCGCCTCAAGCTGGAAAAGCTCAAGCTCAAGGAAGAGATGGAACGGCTTCGCGGCGCGGCGGCCCGTGACTGAGGAGCCGCGACGCCGCTCAGGGTAAAACCAGCAGAGCGAAAATCAGGCGGCTTCGTCCGCCGGCAGCGGCGCGGGCGGCGCCTGGCCCTCGCGGGCGAGGCGCTCGTTCGCCGCCGCGACCACCTCGTTCAGATCCGCCTGCTTGCAGAGGCCGAGGATCACCGGATCGCGCGGCTTGATGTTGGCGCTGTTCCAGTGCGACCGCTCGCGGACCTTCTGGATGGTCTCCTTGGTGGTGCCGAGCAGCTTGACGATCTGCGCGTCCTGCACGTGCGGGTAGTTGCGGAGCACGAAGGCGATGGCGTCCGGCCGGTCGTTGCGCTTGGCGACGGGGGTGTAGCGGGAGGTTTTGCCCTTCTTCGACCCGGCGAGGCCGCCCGGGATCAGGCGCAGGCGGGCGCCCGGATCGGCCTCGCAGCGCTTGATGTCCTCGGCGGTGACCTGCTTGTTCGCCACCGGATCATAGCCTACGATGCCCTGGGCAACCTCGCCATCGGCGATCGCCTGGACCTCCAGCGGATGCATGCCGCAAAACTCGGCGATCTGCTCGAAGGTAAGGGCTGTCTTGTCGATCAGCCAGACCGCGGTGGCCTTTGGCATTAAGGGTACTGACATCATCATCCTCGGAGGTGCGAAAAGGAAGGCCGGGGACATGATCCCCAGACCGTCCGTAAAAATTACCGTATATTATGGGCTTCGGGGGGGTTCCGGGTCAAGCGGGGCTTCGCCATGCCTGTCATGAAATGCCAATGCCTGTCATGAAATGCTTGACATTCTCCAGCGCAAGGCACGCGCCGCATCTTGCAAGAAGCCCCGGGGCGCGTGACATTGGGAACCATGATCGATCCGTTTGGCCGCTCCATCACCTATCTGCGCGTTTCGGTGACCGACCGATGCGATTTCCGCTGCGTCTACTGCATGGCGGAGGACATGCATTTCCTGCCGAAGCAGGAGCTGCTCTCGCTGGAGGAGCTGGAGCGGCTCTCGCTCGGCTTCATCGGGATGGGGGTGCGCAAGATCAGGCTGACCGGCGGCGAGCCGCTGGTGCGGCGCGGCGTGGCGGCGCTGATCAGCCGGCTGGGCGCGCGGATCGGCCACGGGCTGGACGAGCTGACCCTGACCACCAATGGCAGCCAGCTCGGGCGCTTCGCCGATGAGCTGGTGGCGTCCGGCGTCCGGCGCATCAATGTCAGCCTGGACACGCTGGATGCGGAGCGCTTCACCGAGATCACCCGCTGGGGCCGGTTCAACCAGGTGATGGAGGGGATCATGGCGGCGAAGGCCGCGGGCCTCGCCATCAAGATCAACATGGTGGCGCTGAAGGACGTGAACGAGCACGAGATCGACCGCATGCTTGCCTGGTGCGGCGAGCACGGGTTCGACCTGTGCCTGATCGAGACCATGCCGCTTGGCGAGGTCGATGCCGACCGGGTGGAGCAGTATCTGCCGCTCTCGCTGGTGCGCGCGCGCCTCGCCCGCAACTGGACCCTGACCGACACGCCGTACAGAACCGGCGGCCCGGCGCGCTATGTGGATGTGGCGGAGACGGGCACGCGGCTCGGCTTCATCACCCCGCTGACCCATAATTTCTGCGAGAGCTGCAACCGGGTGCGGCTGACCTGCACCGGCACGCTGTTCATGTGCCTCGGCCAGGAGGATGCCGCCGATCTGCGCGCCCCGCTGCGGGCGGGCGCCGATGACGAGGCGCTGAAGGCGGCGATCGCCGAGGCGATCAGCCGCAAGCCGAAGGGGCATGATTTCGTCATCGACCGGCGGCACAACCGCCCGGCGCTCGGGCGGCACATGAGCGTTACCGGTGGCTGACCGCGCCTAGGCGCGGCGGAGGATAGCCTCCGCCAGCCGCTTCGCCAGGGCGAGCAAAGCGAGATCGCGCCCGCGCCCGGCCAGCAGCGAAATCCCCACCGGGGCGCCATCCACCTTCGCCGCCGGCAGGGTCACCTCCGGGATGCCGCCCAGCACCGAGATCGCGCCGACGCGCTGCGTGGCGGTGCGCACCGCCTCGGTCACCGCCGCCTCGGCATCGCGGAAGGGGGCCGGGCAGGGGCTGGTGGGGACGATCAGCACGCCGCCATGCGCCAGCAGGGCATCCAGCCGCTTCTGGAACCGCCGCCGGAGCTTCCAGGCGGCGTTGGACTGCGCCGCGGTGATGGCCGAGGCGGCGGCGAAGCGGGCGGCGATGACCGGATCGAGCTCCGGCTTCACCGATTCGATCCAGCCGCCCAGCGAAGCCCAGGCCTCGCGGCCCTGGATGGCCCGCTGCATGGCGACGAGCTGATCCAGCCCCTCGGGCGCCAGATCGAGGGCGAATACCCCGCCGAGCGCCTCGGTGATTTCCTGCCGGGCCGGGACCAGCGCCTCGCGCACCGGCGCCTCGGCATTCGCCCAGGCCTCGTTCACCATGAAGAAGGGGCCGGTCAGCGGCGGCGATTCGGGCAGCAGCGCCTCGCCGATCCGATAAAGCAGTTCCGCGTCGCGGGTGAACCAGCCGGGGGTGTCGAAGCTCGGCGCCAACGGCGCGGCACCATGCAGGCTGAGCGCGCCGTGGCTGGGGCGGATGCCGAACAAGCCGCAATAGCTGGCCGGAATCCGCACCGAGCCGCCGGTATCGGAGCCGAGGGCGAAATCCACCCCGCCGGAGGCGACCAGCGAGGCCGAGCCGGAGGAGGAGCCGCCGGGCAGCCGGTCCGGCGCCGCCGGGTTGACCGGGGTGCCGTACCAGTGGTTATGCCCTTCCATGCCATAGGCCAGTTCGACCGTGGCCGTCTTGGCGACGGCCCGCGCGCCTTGATCGAGCAGCGCGGCGACGATCCAGGCATGGCTTTTCGCGGCGGGATGGGTGCGCGCCCAGTCCGGGTTGCCGAAGCCGGTGACCTCGCCCCTGATGTCGAACAGGTCCTTCACGCCGAAGGAAAGCCCGGCCAGCGGGCCATCGCCCGTGGGCTCGACGTTCAGGGCCTTGATGATGCCGGA
>DASTAF010000474.1:0-7580 GCA_035713005.1 Acetobacteraceae bacterium | reverse complement strand
AATCAGTATCCCGTCGATCCCCGCCTCGGCGGCCAGACGCGCGAAGGTGTGGTCATAGGCGGTGATGAGGGAGAGCCTCCGCCCTTCGACCTTGGCGCGCTCCCAGAAGGCGAGGGATTTGCGGGAGGGCCGCCGCTGCGTAGCCGGAGGAGGCTGGGTCATCTCAGGGCTGGCTCGTCGGTTGTTTCATCCAGGGAAACTAGCCCCTCGTCCTCAACCCGGTAAAGGCGCCCGGCGCCGACATCGAAATACATTCCCATGATCTTCAGGTTTCCCGCCAGGCGGGCTGCCTCGATCCACGGAAAGCCGCGCAGATTCTCCAGCGAGACGCGGATATTCTCGATCTCGCAGCGGTTGCAGGCCGCCTCAATGTCATTGGGGAAGACCGCCTCGGCGCGCAGCCGGGCGGGTTCGGCGATGCGCATCCAGTTGCCGATGAAATCCTGCGCCTCGGCGGGTGCTCCACGCATCAGCGCCGCGACGCTGCCGCAGCCGCTATGGCCGACCACCACGATGCGCTGGACGCCGAGCACGCGCACGGCGAATTCCAGCGCCGCCGAGGTGCCGTGATTGGCGGCATCCGGCGCGTAGGGGGGAACGAGATTGGCGATGTTGCGGACCACGAAAAGATCGCCAGGGATCGCCGAGAAGATCAACTCCGGCGTCACGCGTGAATCGCTGCAGGCGATGATCAGCGCATGCGGTGCCTGACCATGGCGGGCGAGGGCGGCGAAATCGCGCTGGTACACCGGCCATTCGTTGCGGCGGAACCGGCGATAGCCTTCCAGCAATTCGTCCATTGAGGGAACCTTTCCGTGACTGCTGTTTTTTTACCCTATACCAAAGGTTTTTGCGCCGCCGCAAACGACGCGGCTTCACGCTTGCGCCCCGGCGGATGCGGGGCTTATGGTCGCGGGAAACCGATGGATGGTTCCGATGCCCGACACCCTGAGCGACACGCTGACGAACTGGCGGCGCGAGCTGCACCAGATTCCCGAACTTTCCCGCGAGGAGGCCGAAACCTCGGCTTTCATCCAGGCCCGCCTTGCCGAACTCGGCATCCCTTTTGAAGCCGGGATCGGCGGTCACGGGGTGGTAGCAACGCTCCGGCGCGGCGGCAACCGCAGCGTCGGGCTGCGCGCGGACATGGACGCCCTGCCGATCGATGAAGCCACCGGCCTGTCCTATGCCTCCCGACATCCAGGGGTGATGCATGCCTGCGGGCATGACGGGCACACGGCCACGCTGCTCGGAGCGGCGGCGCTGCTGCGCGATGACGCATCCTGGTCCGGCACCGTCCATTTCGTGTTCCAGCCTGCGGAGGAAGGGTTCGGAGGCGCCCAGGCCATGCTGGCGGATGGGCTGCTGCGGCGTTTCCCGATGGACCGCATCTTCGGCTATCACAACTGGCCGGGCATGGAGGCGGGCAGCATCATGATCCATGACGGGCCGATGATGGCGGCGGGGGAACGGTTTTCCATCACCGTCCACGGCCATGCCGGCCATGCCGCCATGCCGCATCTGACGCATGATCCGGTGATGTGCGCGGGGCAGATCATCGTCGCGCTGCAATCGGTGGTGTCGCGCAGCGTCAACCCGCTGGACGCGGCGGTGGTCTCGATCTGCATGCTGCAGGGAAGCGAGGCGGAGAACCAGATTCCCGAGAAGGTGACGATGCGCGGCACCTTCCGGGCGCTGACACCACAGGTGATCGATCTGGTCGGGGCGCGCATCCGCGAGATCGTCACCGGCATCGCCAGGGGGCTGGGGATGAGCGCGGATGTGAATATCCATCGTGGCGTGGCGGCGACGATCAATCATCACGACGAGGCGGCGCTGGCGCGGCGCACGGCGGAATCCCTGGGGATGAAGATGCGGACCGATCTGCCGCCCACCATGGCGAGCGAGGATTTCGGCTGGTTCCTGCGCGAGATTCCCGGCGCCTATGCCTGGATCGGCAACGGGCCGGCGGAAGCGGGAAAATATCTGCACAATCCGGGCTACGACTTCAACGATGCCATCCTGCCTGTCGCGGCGAGATATCTGGCGGCGACGGCGAAGCAGGCGCTGGGCGAATAAACTGCCGCATGCATGCCTGAATGGTCGGCGCCGGCAATCGTGCTGGAGACCATCTCCTATGGGGAGGGCGATTGCCGGGTAATCGTCTTCGCCGAGGCGGAGGGAGCCTGGCACGGACTGGCGCGCGGGGGTGCCTCGCGCGGGCGGGCGGCGATCTGGCAACCCGGCAATCTGGTGGCGGCGAAATGGGTGGCGCGGCTGCCCGATCAACTGGGCAGCATGACCGGGGAGCTGGTGCATCCGGCGGCGGCGCTGGCCATGGCGGATCCACTCAGTCTCGCTGTACTGCGCTCGGCCTGCACAGTCGCGGCGGGCGCGCTGCCGGAGCGGGAGCCGCATCCGGCAGCCTTCCTGGGGCTGGCGCGGCTGCTGGCGGCTATTGCCATGCCGGACGCGGTGCTGCCCGCTTTGGTGCGATGGGAGATGGATCTGCTGCGCGAGGTGGGATTTGGCCTCGACCTCGCCGCCTGCGCCGTCACCGGCAATGACGAACTCGCCTATGTTTCGCCCCGCACTGGGCGAGGGGTCTCACGGGCAGGCGCGGGGGAATGGGCGCCGCGCCTGCTGCCTCTGCCGCCCTTTCTGACTGGAGCCGCGCCCGCCGATCTTGCCCAGTGCCGTGACGGGTTGGCCCTGACAGGGCATTTCCTCGCCCGTGACGTGTTCGGCGCGCGCCACCTCCCGCTTCCGCAAGCGCGCGGGGCGCTCTATGACCTCGTCTGCCGCCGGTTGGAGGCGATGACCATGAAAGGAGATGACAATGCCGGATGATCTGGCCGGGCGCATCGAGGATACGCCGCTCGCGGATGCGCTGTCCGAGCGTTATCTGGCTTATGCGTTGTCCACCATCATGTCCCGATCCCTGCCGGATGTGCGAGACGGACTGAAGCCGGTGCATCGCCGGCTGCTCTACGCCATGCGGCAATTGCGGCTCGATCCAGGTTCGGGCTTCAAGAAATGCGCCCGTGTGGTGGGGGACGTGATGGGCAAGTTCCATCCGCATGGCGACATGGCGATCTATGAGGCGCTGGTGCGGCTCGCGCAGGATTTCGCCTCTCGCTACCCGCTGATCGAGGGCCAGGGCAATTTTGGCAATGTTGATGGCGATAACGCCGCGGCCATGCGCTACACCGAAAGCCGCATGACCGCCATCGCCGCGGCGCTGCTCGACGGCATCGACGAGGATACGGTCGATTTCCGCCCGACCTATGACAACGAGGATCAGGAGCCGGTGGTGCTGCCGGGCGCCTTTCCGAACCTGCTGGCCAATGGGGCGGCGGGCATCGCGGTGGGCATGGCGACCTCGATCCCGCCCCATAATGCCGGCGAATTGTGTGCGGCCGCCATTCACCTGATCAGGCACCCGAAGGCGGATACCAGGGCGCTGCTCGCCCATGTCAAGGGGCCGGATTTCCCCACCGGCGGAGAACTGGTCGAGGACCAGGAGACGCTGCTCGCCGCCTATGAATCGGGGCGCGGCAGCTTCCGCATCCGCGCCCGCTGGCAGCGCGAGGAGCTGAAGCACGGCACCTGGCAGATCGTGATCAGCGAGATTCCCTATCAGGTGCAGAAATCCCGCCTGATCGAGCAGGTGGCGGAGCTGCTGAACGACCGGAAGCTGCCGCTGCTCGGCGATATCCGCGACGAGAGCGCCGAGACCATCCGAATCGTGCTGGAGCCGAAGACCCGCGCGGTCGATCCCGCCATGCTGATGGCGAGCCTGTTCAAATCCACCTCGCTCGAATCCCGCTTCAGCCTGAACATGAACGTGCTGGATGCCAGCCGCACTCCGCGGGTGATGGGGCTGCGGGATCTGCTGCGCGCCTGGCTCGATCACCGGCACGAGGTGCTGGTGCGGCGTTCGCGCTTCCGCCTCGCCGCCATCGCCCGGCGGCTCGAAATCCTTGCCGGCTATCTCGCGGTCTTTCTCAACCTGGACAAGGTGATCAAGATCATCCGCAACGAGGACGAGCCCAAGCCTGTATTGATGAAGGCGTTCAAGCTGACCGAAGTGCAGGCCGAGGCCATCCTGAACATGCGGCTGCGCTCCCTGCGCAAGCTGGAGGAGATGGAGATCCGCCGCGAGTTCGATTCGCTCTCGGAGGAGCAGAAGGCGCTGGGCGAGTTGCTGGAGGACGAGGGCAAGCGCTGGTCCAGGATTGCCACCGAGATATCCGAGACGCGCAAGAAGTTCGGCAGTGGCCTCCTGGGCGCGCGGCGCACCGTCATCAGCGGAGCCGCACCCGTCATCGAGGTGGCGACCGAGGCGCTGATGGAGCGTGAGCCGATCACCCTCATCCTCTCCGAGAAAGGCTGGCTGCGCGCCCAGAAGGGCCATATCGCCGAGGATGCGGAGCTGCGCTTCAAGGAGGGCGACCGGCTGAAGTGCCTCCGCCGCTGCGAGAGCACGGACCGGCTGGCGGTGCTGGCCACCAACGGGCGCATCTATTCGCTTCGCGCCGCCGACATCCCGCGCGGAAGGGGCGACGGGCAGGCGATCCGGCTGATGATCGAGCTGGGAAACGAGGATGATGTCGTATCCCTGTTTATCCCCGACCCACAGGCACGCTATCTGATCGCCTCCACCGCCGGCCGGGGTTTCATCGTCCCTGGGGCAGAACTGGCGGCGGAGCGGCGGACGGGCAAGCAGCTTCTTGCCGTGAAACCGGGCGAGGAGGCTGCCCTGTGCGTGAAGGTGACGGGGGATCATGCCGCGGTGATCGGCCAGAACCGGAAACTGCTGGTCTTTCCGCTCGACCAGATTCCTGAAATGGCGCGTGGCGCCGGTGTCGCCCTGCAGAAATACAAGGATGGCGGCTTGGCGGATGCCAAGACCTTCGCCATTGCCGAAGGGCTGAACTGGCGGCTGGGCGACAAGACCCGTACCGAGACGAGGCTGGCCGACTGGCTGGGCGCGCGTGGCCAGGCCGGGCGCCTGCCGCCGAACGGCTTTCCGCGCTCCGGCAGGTTCGGCGCGGATGACGGCTGCTGACGCCAAGGAGATAGGGGAAGCGAAGCAAGAACCTGCCGCATGGCGCGGCTTCGCCCGGCTGCCGGTCACTGTCGACCTGCGGGCGCTCTCGGTTCTCGAAGGGCTGCGCGCGGGCATCGCCATCGCGGTGACGATGGCGGTCGCATCGCTGCTGAACGTGCCGGCTCTGGGCCTGGCGGCGCTGGGCGCCCTGCTCGGCTGCCTCGCCGACACGGGCGGGCCGATCCTGAAGCGCCTGCCGATTTTGGCCAGCTTCGGCATACTGGGCGCGCTGCTTTTCGCTGGATTTAGCCTGCTGGGGAACGAGCCGATTGTCCTGGTGGTGCCGGTGGCGACCGTCACGATCTTCTGCCTCACCTTCCTGCGCATCTACGGACAGGCGGTGCAGCAGCTCGGCAACATGCTATGCGTCGTGGTGATCCTGGCGCTCGACCAAGCGGTGCCATCCCTGCATCTGGCGGTGAAGCTGGCCATCGAACTGCTCTGCGGCGTTGCCTGGGCCATGGTGCTGACGCTGATGGTCTGGCGCATCCGCCCCTACGGCCCGGCGCGGGCGGCCCTGGGGCAGCTCGCGCGGCGGCTCGCCAATCTCGCCGCCGATCTCGACCATCTTTCCCATGCCGCCGAATCGGAGGCGGATTTCGACGCCCATGCGCGGGAGCATCGCCGCGTGGTACGTGAGGCGATCGAGCAGGCGCAGGCGGTGGCGCTGGGCACGGTACGCCAGCGCGGCGCCGCCAGTGCGCGTGCCAACCAGCTCGCCGTGCGGCTGGCGAGCTTCGAGCATCTGTTCAGCCTGCTGATCGCGGCCTCTGAGGCCATAGCGGAGGACAAGGCGGCCCGGATGGCGGCCCGTCGCCCGCTGCGGCTGCTTGCGGCTTGGCTCGCGATGATCGGGCCGGAGATCGAAGCGGATCATTCGCTGGATACGCCGAAACGCCGGGCATCGCTCGACCATCTGCGGGCGGAGATCGCCAGGCTCGATGCATCCAGCGTCATCCGCCATCTGCTGGATGCGGTGGCGGAGCGGCTGGCGGTTCTGGTGACCGTATCCGCCCCTGCCGGGCAGGTGCCGGGAGCACTGCAATCAGAAGCACCGGGATGGCTGCCGCGGATCATGGCGCCGATCCGGTCCAATCTCTCCTGGCAGTCGGCGCCGCTGCGGCACACGCTGCGCGTCACCATCGCGATCTGCCCGGTCTTAGCATTTACCCTTGGTATCGACAGCCCTTTCGCGCACTGGCTGACGATCACCCTGATCTTCACCATGCAACCCTATTTTTCGGCCACCTGGGTGCGGGCGCTGGAGCGCATCGGCGGCACCGCGCTAGGAGGGCTGATCGCGGCGCTGATCTCCTTCGTCTGCCACACCAAGCCCGCCATCGCGCTGGCGATGATTCCGCTCACCATCCTCGCCTTCTCGATCCGCGGGGTGAGCTTTGGCGCCTTCATCGCCGTCCTGACCCCGGTGGTGGTGCTGCTGATCGAGCAGCTTTCGCCCGGCGAGAATCAGATCGCGGTGGCGGCGGCGCGGGTGGGCTTCACCCTGGCAGGTGGCCTGTTGTCGGTGGCCGCCAACCTGCTGCTCTTTCCGGGCTTCGAGCATCGGCGGCTGGAATCGGTCCGGCAGGGGGCCATCGCCTCGCACCGGAAATGGCTCGGTCTGACATTCGATTCGCTGCTTGAATCCGGCCATTTTGATGGCCCGCTGGAGGCGGCGCGCCGGCAGGCCGGGCTTGCCAGCAACAATCTGGAAGCCTCGATCTCCCGCGCGCTGCTGGAGCCGCACCGGAGCCGCGACCCCGCGCTGGGTTCCGCCATCGTCACCAATGCGGCGCTGCGGCGGATCGCGGGCAGGCTTTCGGTGCTTTCGCTGGAGCGGCCGGTGATCGGAGAGGCTGCGCGCCCGCTTTGGCTGACTTGGCGGGACTGGCTGGATGCGATGCTGAGCGGAGCGGGCAGAGGGCAGCCACGTCCGCAGCCGGTCGATGCCGAACCGGAAGTGGATAACACTTTGGCGCGGCTGGCCCGGCAGGCGGAGCTGATCGCCTATGGGGAGACGGGAGGAAAGGATGCACGACAACCCTGAGCCGGCGGCGCCGGAGCCGCAATCGAACCGGATGATCCGGTTCATCGAGGCGCTGCTCTTCGGCGGGCGCTGGCTGCTGGCGCCGCTCTACATCGCCATGCTGGTGCTGCTGGCGATGCTGGTGGCGCGGTTCATCCTGGAAATAGTCCACGCCGTGCCGCTGCTGCCCAGGATGGACGAGACGAAGCTGATCATGCTCACCCTGTCGCTGATCGATCTTTCGCTGGCGGCAAATCTGGTGGTGCTGGTGATCCTGACCGGATACGAGAATTTCGTCGCCCGGATCACCATGGCGGAAGGTGATCTGCGCCCGCAATGGATGGGCAATATAGATTTCAGCGGGCTGAAGCTGAAGCTGATGGGATCGGTGACCGCGATTGCCGCGGTGCATGTGCTGCGCGTGTTCCTGGAGGTGCGCGA
>DASTAF010000473.1:0-4123 GCA_035713005.1 Acetobacteraceae bacterium | reverse complement strand
ACCGCTCCCGCCATGCAGGCGGCGGCCTATGCCAGTTCCATCCGGCTCGGCGCCGGCCCGGCGGCGGAAGCGGCTCTCGCCCCGCTTGCCCTTGGCGCGGAAGCGCTCCTCGCGCTACAATCCTGGCTGGTCGCTCATTTCGATTGGCATCCGCTCTAGATGAACTGCTCAATGATGGAGTCCCTCGACATCACCGGCTGGTCCGGCCCCTTCGGCGAGGCGGAGCAGGCGCGCGCGGTCGAGTGCCTGGAGGTTGGCAAGGTGCTGGCCTTTCCGGCGCTGCGCTTCCCCCTGGACGAGGCGGAGCAGGGGGTGATCCGCTTGGCAGGCACCGATGGATCGGCAAAGAACATCAGCCTCGATCCCGCGACGGGCGAGTGCAAGGGAAGCACCCTGACCGGCGATGACCGCATCCGCCTCGCGGCGGTGCTGGAGCGCTTCGCCCGATCGGCAATGGGGCTGATCCTCGGACTGATGCCCTTCTATCAGCCCGGCCTGACGCGCGGCCGCACCAGCTTCCGGCCGGTGGAGATCGCCGGGCGGCAATCCTCCTGGCGGCAGGACGACAAGCGCCTGCATGTCGATGCCTTCCCGACCCGCCCCCTGCGCGGCCAGCGGATCCTGCGGCTATTCGCGAATATCGATCATGATGGCGTGCCGCGCTACTGGCGGGTGGGGCCGGATTTCGAAAGCTATGCCACACAGTTCCTGCCGGGCCTGCGGCCTTCCATCCCTGGCCAGGCGCGGCTGCTGCGCATGCTGGGGCTCACCAAGGCGATGCGCAGCCGCTATGACGAGGTCATGCTGCACCTGCACGATGCCGCCAAGCGCGACATGGAATGGCAGGGGCGGGCGGGCGCGGTGGATGTCGATTTTCCCGCCGGTAGCGCCTGGGCGGTGTTCACCGATCAGGTGCCCCATGCGGCGCTTTCCGGACGCAATGCGCTGGAGCAGACCTTCTATATCGATCCGCACGTGCTGGCCCGGCCGGGCACCGCGCCCCTCGCCGTGCTTGAGCGGCTCTGCGGCCAGGCGATGGTCTGACCCTCCTTGGCCAAGGCGACAACCCGGTTCGTCTGCGCCGAATGCGGCGCGGCCTTCCCGAAATGGGCGGGCAAATGCGAGGCCTGCGGCGCCTGGAACACGCTGGCGCCGGAGGTGGTGCAGGCCGGCTCGCGCCCCGCCAGGCCGGGCAGGAATATCGAGTTCGTCGGCCTGGCCGGATCAAATCCGCCGCCGCCGCGCACGCCCACCGGCATCGAGGAACTGGACCGCGTGCTCGGCGGCGGACTCGTGGCGGCCTCGGCCATCCTGGTCGGCGGCGATCCGGGCATCGGCAAATCCACCCTGCTGCTGCAGGCGGCGGCGAAGCTGGCGACGGCCGGCAGCCGGGTCCTCTACATCTCCGGCGAGGAATCCATCGACCAGATCCGGCTGCGCGCGGACCGACTGGGGCTGAAGAACGCGCCGGTCGAGCTTGCCGCGGTGACCAATCTTTCCGATATCGTTTTGGCCCTGGAGGCCGAGCGGGACGCGAAGCTGGTGGTGATCGACAGCATTCAGACCATCTGGGCCGAGAATGTCGATTCCGCCCCCGGAACCGTCACCCAGGTCCGCACCGCCGCCTTCGAGCTGATCCGGGTGGCCAAGTCCCAGGGCTTCTCGCTGGTGCTGGTCGGCCATGTCACCAAGGAGGGCGCCATTGCCGGGCCGCGCGTGCTCGAGCACATGGTGGACACGGTGCTGTACTTCGAAGGCGATCGGGGCCACCAGTTCCGCGTCCTGCGCGGGGTGAAGAACCGCTTCGGCGCCACCGACGAGATCGGGGTGTTCGCGATGACGGGCGCGGGTCTCGCCGAGGTAGCCAATCCATCAGCACTCTTCCTCGCCGAGCGGCACGGCAACGTGGCCGGAAGCGCCGTGTTCGCCGGGCTGGAAGGCTCGCGCCCGGTGCTGATGGAGGTGCAGGCGCTGCTCGCGGCGAATCCGGGGGGCTCCGCCCGCCGCTCGGTCATCGGCTGGGATTCCGGCCGGCTCGCCATGCTGATCGCGGTGCTGGATGCGCGCTGCGGCGTGAAGCTCGCCACCCACGATGTCTATCTGAACGTCGCCGGCGGCCTGCGCGTCTCCGAGCCGGCGGCCGATCTCGCGGTCGCGGCGGCGCTGATCTCGGCGGCCACCGAGCAGCCCACCGATCCGGAGATGGTATTCTTCGGCGAGATCGGCCTTTCAGGCGAATTGCGTCAGGTGGCGCAGGCCGAATTGCGGCTGAAGGAGGCGGCGAAGCTCGGCTTCGCCCGCGCGGCATTGCCGAGGCGAGTTGCCTCCAATGCCCGGATAGTCCCGCCGCTGGGGCTGGCGCTGGCGGAATACGGCCATTTGACCGAACTGGTGGCGGCGACCGCCGGACGGCGCCCCAAACAGCAGCGCGGATGACGGGAATCTTCGAATGACATGGGTCGACGCGGTGATGCTCGCCATCATCCTCATCTCCGGCCTGCTCGCCATGGTGCGCGGCCTGGTGCGCGAGGTGCTGGGCATCGCCGCCTGGATCGGCGCCGCGGCGGCCGGCTTGAAATTCTATCCCAAGGTCGTGCCGCTGCTCGATGGAGTCATCCAGTCCCCCAAGCTGATCGTGCCGGCGGCGTTCGGCATCGTCTTCCTGGTGGTGCTGGTGATCCTGCTGATCGTCAGCGCCTGGATCGGCTCGCTGGTGCGTGATTCCGCCCTGTCCGGGCTGGACAGGAGCCTCGGCCTCGCCTTCGGGCTGGTGCGCGGCGGGGTGATCGTCTGCCTGCTCTATATCGGGCTTTCAATGCTGCTGCAGCCCGCCGAGTGGCCGGGCAGCTTGACGAACGCCAGGTTTCTGCCCTACGCGGAGCAGGGGGCGGAATGGCTCGTCGGATTCCTGCCGGCGGCTTACCGGCCGCATGTGGACCCGGTGCCGAACCCTCCGCCGACCGCCGCGCAGCTCATGAACCCGCGGGTTTCGGATGGCAATACCCAATAGCGATTCAGCCTCGCATCCGCAGGGGTGGTGCTCGCGCCGGCCTCCCACCACATCCCTGCAAGAGGGGAACTCAGCCTTGATCACTCAGCCGCCCATCGATGATGACAAGCTTCACGAGGAATGCGCCGTTTTCGGCGTGTGGAACGTGACCGACGCCGCCGCCATAACCGCGCTCGGCCTACATGCGCTGCAGCACCGCGGCCAGGAGGCAACGGGCATCGTGACGCATGACGAGGTGCGGTTCCATGCCCATAAGGGCCTGGGCTTGGTGGGCGACAATTATGGAGACGCCAAGGTGATGGCCGGCCTACCCGGCACCAGCGCGGTCGGGCATAACCGCTACGCCACCACCGGCGCCACCCTGCTGCGGAACGTGCAGCCTTTGTTCGCCGAATTCGAGTTCGGCGGCCTGGCCGTCGCCCATAACGGCAATCTCACCAACGCGCAGTCGCTGAAGCGCGCGCTCACCCGCCGGGGCTGCCTGTTCCAGTCCACGACCGATTCCGAGGTCTTCATCCATCTGATCGCCATCAGCCTCTATGCCACCGTGATGGACCGGCTGATCGATGCGCTGAAGCAGGTGATCGGCGCCTATTCGATCGTCGCCCTCACCAACAACATGCTGATCGGCGCGCGCGATCCGCTCGGCGTGCGCCCGCTCATCCTCGGCCGGCTGCAGGGGGCGGACGGCAATCCGGGCTATGTCCTGGCCTCGGAAACCTGCGGGCTCGATATCGTCGGCGCCGAATTCGTGCGCGATGTCGAGCCGGGAGAGATCGTCGCCATCGATGATCGCGGCGTTCACAGCGTGAAGCCCTTCAGCAAGCAGCCGTCGCGCTTCTGCGTTTTCGAATACATCTATTTTGCCCGCCCGGATTCGGTCATGGACGGCACCTCCGTCTATGACGCCCGCAAGCGCATCGGGCGCGAACTGGCGCGCGAGGCCCCCGCCGATGCCGATGTCATCGTGCCGGTACCGGATTCGGGCGTGCCCGCGGCCATGGGCTTCGCCGAGCAGAGCGGAATTCCCTTCGAGCTCGGCATTATCCGCAACCATTATGTCGGCCGCACCTTCATCGAGCCGACCGACCAGATCCGCAATCTTGGCGTCCG
>DASTAF010000472.1:0-5212 GCA_035713005.1 Acetobacteraceae bacterium | reverse complement strand
AAGTTCCGGGCGGAGGAGCTTGAGCATCGGGATATCGGCCTCGCCAACGATGCCGAGCAGGCGCCCTTCTACCGGCTGCTTTCCGCCGTCATCCGCACCGGCTGCAAGGCGGCGATCCGCGCCAGCGAAATCATCTGAACGGATACCAGGCCATCCGATCGCCGGCATTGGCAATCCTGCGGTTCCATCCTAAATCTTGGTCATGAGCGAAGAAGCATTCGAGCATGATCTGGTTGCCGCCGCGTTCAGCCTCGCCGCCCAGCAGGGCTGGCACCGCGTTTCCGCCGCCGCCGCCGCCCGCCATGCCGAGCTTGATCTCGCCGAAGCCCGGCGGGCCTTTCCCCATCCATGGGCGATCCTGGCGCGGTTCGGCCAGATGGCGGACAGCTACGCCCTGAAAGATGCGCTCACAGACGGCGTGGTGAAGGACCGTCTGTTCGATATCCTGATGCGCCGGGTCGATTTCCATCAGCAGCATCGGGCCGGGGTGCTGGCGCTCGGGCAGGCGATGCCGCTGAACCCCGCCCTGGCGGCGTGGCTTGCCAGGCGCACGCTCTCCTCCATGGGCTGGATGCTGGAAGGCGCCGGCATTTCCGCTAGTGGATTTGGCGGCGAACTGCGCAAGCGTGGCCTCGCTTTGGTATGGGCATGGACCATGCGCGCCTGGACGCGAGACGAGAGCGAGGAGCTTTCGGCGACGATGGCGGCGCTGGACAGCGCGCTGGTCCGGGCCGATCAATGCGCTGCCCAGTTCCGCAATGCGCCATCCTCCGGCAGAACGGCCCCGGAAGCGGTGCCCGATGCGCCATTCGAATCGCCTGCGGAGAATCCCGACCGTCCGGAATAGGCGCGCGATTCCTTCGTCTGGCGAGCCTCGTCCGGTCATGTCACGGCCGGTTTTCCCGGGGCACATGCAGGGTGACAAGGTAAGGAGTTCGCATCATGGCCGAGAGCAACAAGTCAAGACCAGTTCCGGAAACCGCGCCCGCCACCGGCGGTTCCTCCATGTCCTTCATGCCCGATTTCGACTTCTCGAAAATGTTCAGCGACATGAAGCTGCCCACGTCCATGCCCGGCATGGAGCAGGTGGTTGGTGCCTACCGGCGCAACATGGAGGCGCTGGCGGAAGCCAATCGCGTGGCGCTTGAGTGCGCCCAGGCGGTCGCGCGCCGGAACATGGAGATCATGCAGAAGACGATGGCGGAGCTGACCGAGCAGCTGCGCAGCCTTTCCACGGCCGAGGGCCCGCAGGCGCGCGCCTCCAAGCAGGCCGAATTGCTGAAGCAGGCCTATGAGAATGCTGTGGCCAATATGCGCGAGCTGGGCGATCTGATCCAGCGCGGCAATGGCGAGGCGGTCGAGAAGCTGAACCGCCGCTTTTCCGAGGCGATGGACGAGATGAAGCAGCTGATCGACAAAACCTCCTCGATGAACAGGTAAACCGCCTTCGATGTCTCAAGTCCTCGTCAGGCCCGCGCCGGTCCTGTTTACGCCGCAGAAGCAGCCGCAGCGTGCGCTCCAGCGCCCGCTGCGTGTTGCCTCCGACTATCAGCCGGCGGGCGACCAGCCCGCGGCGATCCGCGAACTGGTCGAGGGACTTTCCCGCTTCGAGCGGGACCAGGTGCTGCTCGGCGTTACCGGTTCGGGCAAGACCTTCACCATGGCCAAGGTGATCGAGGCGGCACAGCGGCCGGCCCTGGTGCTGGCGCCGAACAAGACGCTGGCGGCGCAGCTCTACGCGGAGATGAAGGGGTTTTTCCCCGATAACGCGGTGGAGTATTTCGTCAGCTATTACGACTACTATCAGCCCGAAGCCTATGTGCCGCGCACTGACACTTATATCGAGAAGGACGCCCAGATCAACGAGGCGATCGACCGGATGCGCCATGCGGCGACGCAATCGCTGCTGGAGCGGGGTGACGTGATCATCGTCGCCTCGGTCTCCTGCATCTACGGTATCGGCTCGGTCGAGACTTACGGGCAGATGGTGGTGCGGCTTGAGGTTGGCGGCAGCATCGACCGCGACAAGCTCGCCAAGGCGCTGGTGGAGCTGCAATATCGCCGCAACGACACCGCCTTCCAGCGGGGCGCCTTCCGCCTGCGTGGCGAGACGGTGGATATCTTCCCCAGCCAGTACGAGGACCGGGCCTGGCGGGTGACGCTGTTCGGCGACGAGATCGAGAGCATCGCCGAGTTCGATCCGCTGACCGGCGAGAAGACCGCCTCGCTCGACCAGATCGCGATCTACGCGAACAGCCATTACGTGACGCCGCGCCCGACGCTGACCCAGGCGATCGTCCACATCAAGCACGAGTTGCAGCAGCGGCTTGCCGAGCTGACCGCGGAGGGCAAGTTGCTGGAGGCCGAGCGGCTGCAGCAGCGGACCAGCTTCGACATCGAGATGATGGAGACCACCGGCGTCTGCAAGGGCATCGAAAACTACTCGCGCTATCTCTCGGGCCGTAATCCGGGCGAGCCGCCGCCGACCTTGTTCGAATACCTGCCCGAGAACGCGATGCTGATCGTGGACGAAAGCCATGTCACCGTGCCGCAGATCGGCGGCATGTACAAAGGGGATTTCGCCCGCAAATCCGTGCTGGCGGATTACGGATTCCGGCTGCCCTCCTGCATCGACAACCGGCCCCTCAAATTCGAGGAATGGGAGAGCTTCCGTCCGCAGACCGTGTTCGTTTCGGCCACTCCGGGGCCATGGGAAATGGAGCGCACGGGCGGGGCCTTCGCGGAACAGGTGATCCGCCCGACCGGGCTGGTCGATCCAATGGTGGAATTCAGGCCGGTGGAGCATCAGGTTGACGATCTGCTCGCCGAATGCCGCACGGTGGCGCAGGCGGGTGGGCGCGTTCTCGTCACCACGCTCACCAAGCGGATGGCGGAGGATCTGACGGAGTATCTGACCGAGCATGTCGTAAAGGTACGCTATCTGCACTCGGATATCGACACGCTGGAGCGCATCGAGATCATCCGCGATCTCAGGCTCGGCGTGTATGACGTTCTGGTCGGGATCAATCTGCTGCGGGAAGGCCTGGATATTCCCGAATGCATGCTGGTCGCGATCCTGGATGCGGACAAGGAAGGTTTCCTGCGCTCGGCGACATCCCTGGTGCAGACCATCGGCCGCGCGGCCCGCAATGTCGAGGGCCGGGTGATCCTCTACGCCGACACGATGACGAGAAGCATGAAGTTCGCGCTGGAGGAGACCGAGCGCCGCCGCGCCAAGCAGATGGCATGGAACGAGGCGCATGGCATTACGCCGCAAAGCGTGAGGAAGCATATCGGCGAGGTGCTGCATTCGGTGTTCGAGCAGGATTACGTCACCGTGGCGCCGGTGAAGGATGCCAAGGTCGATGCGCTGATCGGCAAGGATCTGAAGGCGACGATCGCGGAACTGGAGACGCGGATGCGCAACGCGGCGGCCGATCTGGAATTCGAGGAGGCGGGGCGCCTGCGCGACGAGATCAAGCGGCTGGAGGCGCTGGAACTGGGGCTTCCGCCTCCGGCGCCGGTACGTTCCAGGCGCGATCCCACGCCGGAGCCGCTGGGGCCTGGCGGCGGGGGATATGATCCCGAAAAGCGGCGTGGCCGCCGCAGGCGCGGGCCATAAGAGACTGCATCATGAAAAGGGACAGCATGAACAGGTTGCTGCTTGCGGCTGCGGGAATCTTGGTTTTCGCCGCATCTCATGCCGAGGCGGCGCAGAACGATTCGCTGAACGGCACGGTGGCCGGCAAGCCGGCGCCCATGAAGCTTACCGGCCAGAACGCGGTCTATGATCTCAGCCTGAGCAGCGTGCGCGGCCATAGCGTGACCGGCGCCGCCGGAAGGCTGCGCTTCGATGTTCTCGAAACCTGCCGGGCTTTCACGGTCAGCCAGAGAATGACGCTGCTGGTCAGGAACGGGGATGGCAGCCTGACCCGCACTGTGAGCGATTACGACACCTGGGAAAGCAAGGGCGGCCATCATCTGTCGTTCATGCTGCGCCAGACGACGAACGGAAAGATGGAGGCGGAAAGTATAGGAAACGCCACCACCGGCCCGCAGGGCGGTTCCGTCACCTATCTGGTGCCCAAGGGCAGGGTGCTGAAGCTTCCGCCTGGCACCTTGTTTCCGATGGCGCATACGCGGGAGATTCTGCAAGCCGCGGCGGCGGGAAAAAGCTTCATTGATCCGCCCTTGTTCGACGGCACGTCGAAGCACGGCGCGGAGCACAGCTTCGTTGCGATTCTCGGCCATGAGAAGCCGAAGTCATCGAAATTCACGGCCCTTTCAGACCTTCCGGCGACCAGAGTGGATATCGGCTTCTTTCGCCGGAGCATGAAGGATGACAGCCCGGATTTCCGGACCGAGATGCGCTATTACAGCAACGGCGTGGCGCGAGGCGTGAAGCTCGATTTCGGCGCTTTCGTTGTCGATGGGAAGTTGACGAAGCTGAGCGTGCCTCCCGTCGCCTGTCCGCACTCGGAGTCTGCTTCGGGGCATTAGGAACTGGCGGCCCGCCAAGGCCGCCAGCCATGGTTTCAGCTCAGATTTTCAGGAGCTGGCGTGGCCGATTCCGACGCGGCGGGAGGCGGAGCCGCCACGTCACCTCTCATCTTCGGCGTGCTGCTGACGCGGCTTTTGCGCGAGGGGTTGGATTTTGCCGGCTTCGCCTTGCTTGCCGCGGGTTTTGCCGCCTTGGTGGTTCGCGCCGGTGCGCTCTTTCTCGCGGCCGGCTTTTTTTCAGCCGGTGCCTTTGCAGTTGTCTTTGCCGGTGCCTTTCTGGGCGTGGTGGATCTGGCGGCGGTTCTGCTCGAAGCCGCTTTCGTCGAGGCGGTTCTGGCGGGGGCGGCTCGGTCGGAAGCGGCTTTGCCAGAAGCGGCTTTGCTGGAAGTGGCCCGGCTGGTGGTGGTCTTGCTCGAAGCGGTTCTGACCGTGGTTTTGCCGGCGGATGCGGCTCTTGCGGATTTCGCGGGAGCCGCCTTGGAGGCAGTGGCCGCCTTCCTGCCTGCCGCCGCCGTGGTCCTGGCGGCTGCCGCCTTTCGTGTGCTCGCCGGTTTCGCCGCGACCGCCTTCTTCGGTTCGGACTTCCTGGCTGCCGGTGCCTTTGCCGCCGCCTGCTTCGGAGCGGCCTTGCGCGTTGCGGGCTTCGCGGCGCTCTCCTTTTTCGCCGCAGGTTTTTTCGCTGCCGTCTTGCGGGCGGGCGGGCGTGCCGCCA
>DASTAF010000471.1:0-2426 GCA_035713005.1 Acetobacteraceae bacterium | reverse complement strand
CTGCCGGAGACGCTGATCACCCTGATGGGGATCGAGAAGGTGCTGCCCCGCTTTCAGGACCTGGAAGTGTTCCTGCAACTGCTGCCGCGCGCCTCCACCGGCGAGCGGATGAACCCCTATACCTCGCTGTTCACCGGGGTGAGGCAGGGGGATGGGCCTAGAGCCTTCCATCTGGTGCTGCTCGACAATGGCCGCACGCGGATTCTGGCCGACGAGGTGGCGCGCAGCACGCTGCACTGCATCCGCTGCTCGCGCTGCCTGAATGTTTGCCCGGTCTATGAGCGCACCGGCGGGCATGCCTATCAGTCGATGTATCAGGGGCCGATCGGCGCGATCGTGACGCCGCAATTGCAGGGGATGGAGAAGGCGGGATCGCTTCCCTTCGCCTCCACCCTGTGCGGCGCCTGCCTGGAAGCCTGCCCGGTGCGGATCAATATTCCGCAAATTCTGGTCCATCTGCGGTCGCAATCGGTGGAGCATGACCGGGCGGGATGGCGCGGTTCGCTGGCGCCGGAGAATCTGGCGATGAAGGCGGCTTTATGGATGTTCAGCGATCCGGCGCGGCTGGGCATGGCGCAGACGGCGGCGGAGCTGGGCGGGCGGGTGCTTTCCGATCAGGGGGAGATTTCCAGCCTGCCCTTCCCGTTCAATGCCTGGACGCGGACGCGCAACCTGCCGGCACCGCCCGCGCAGAGTTTCCGCGCCTGGTGGCGGGCGCGGGAGGAGAAGAAGCCCCGGGAGGAAAAGAAATCATGAGCGGGCGGGCGGAGATTCTGGCGCGCATCCGGGCAGCGGGGGCATCCGCTTCCGAACCGCCTGAAATTCCGATGGAATACCGTCAGGCCTGGAAGGTTTCGACAAAAATCCGGCTTGCCCGGCTGGTGAAGCGGCTGGAGGATTATGGCGTGACGGTGCTGCGGGCGGAGACGGCGGAGGAGATCGCCGGCATCGCCGGGCGGCAACTCGCCGCGCGGGGGATCGGCAGCCTGATCATCCCGCCCGACCTGCCGGAATCCTGGCGGCCCCAGGCGCCTGAGCCGTTGCTGGATGCCGGGCAAGGGCCGCACGAGCTGGACGGGATTCAGGGGGTGATGACCGGCTGCGCGCTGGCCATCGCCGAGACCGGCAGCATCGTGCTGGATGCCGGGCCCGGCCAGGGCCGCCGCGCGATCACCCTGGTGCCGGACTATTACCTATGCATCGTGCTGGCGGAGCAGGTGGTGGGCATCGTGCCGGAAGCCATCGCCCGTCTGGCCGGGGCGGCGCGGGATGGCCGCCCCCTCACCTTCATCTCCGGCCCCTCCGCCACCGCGGATATCGAACTGGACCGGGTTGCCGGTGTCCATGGCCCGCGCCGGCTGGACGTGATCCTGGCCGGCGGCTGATCCGCTCCGGGCTTATCACCGGGCTGGAATTTTCCAGTTTTCCGCGACAGTACGCCAGTCTTGTATAAAATTATGTACGAAATAGATATGGTCCGATCAACACGTAAAATTCTGGGGATTGGACAATGGCCGCAGCTGATCCATCCGGTCTCGATGCCCTCGCGCCGGCCGGGCGCCCGGCGACGCTGCCGCGCCTGCTGCGGCTGGCTGTTCTCGGCGCGGTGGGAGCCTTCGCCAGCATGATCCTGCCCGCGCACAGGACGCTGGCCGGCACCCCCTCGCGCGCTCATTCCTCGCAGACCGCCGCCAGGAAGGAGGCGGTCACGCTCAGCAGGCTTCCGCCCTTGCGGGTTCCGCCTGTCGCCCACCCGCCAATCGACCGTTCCGGCCGGAAGGAGATCGGCAAGGCTTCCTTCTATTCCCGGCGGTTCGACGGCAGGAAGACCGCCGCCGGACAGCGCTTCAACCCGAATACGAACACCGCCGCCAGCAAGACCCTGCCCATCGGCACGACCGCCAAGGTCATCAACCTCGCCACCGGCAGGTCGGCAACGGTGACGGTGAACGATCGCGGCCCCTATGCGCGCGGGCGCATGCTCGACGTTACCCCGAAAGTCGCCGCCAGCCTGAACATGAAGCGCAAGGGCGTAGCGCCGGTGGTGGTGGCGCCGATTGCCGTGCCGCAGCCGAACGGGAGCGTGAAGCTGGGCGCCGGCGCGGCGACGACGACGCCAGGGCAGTTGCGCGCCGCCGTGCGGACCACCAGGCGCGTCACCCGGGAAGCGAGGGGCAAAAAGACCGGGCGCTAGGCGGCCTCAGCCCAGCGCCTTCAGCAGCCGCTGCAGCACCGGGCGCAGGCGGCGCAGCTCCTCCAGATGGATCGCAGACAGGGAGGCCAGCCTCGCCTCCGCCATCTCCGTCAGGCCGAGCAGGATGCGGCGGCGATCCGTGGGATCGCTGCTCCGCTCGATCAGCCCCGAGCGGCTCAGGCGGCCCGCCAGCTCGACCGCGCTGTTGTGATGGATGGCCAGCCGCTCCGCC
>DASTAF010000470.1:0-2229 GCA_035713005.1 Acetobacteraceae bacterium | reverse complement strand
GAGTCGCTGGTGCTCGATGCGGCGAATTGGCAGACCACCCTGGCGCGGCAGGCGGAGGTATGGCGGGATTTTACCCCTTCGTCGGTCGCCGCGCGCTTCTGGGCCGGATTTGCTGCTCTCCCCGCGCCTGCCATCTCGCGCCATGCAAAGCCGCGCATCGCCCTGCTCTCGCCCTTGCCGCCCGAGCTTTCCGGCTGCGCTGATCATTCGGCCGCCCTGCTAAGCTCCCTCGCCCCGCACGCGGAAGCAACGGCCTTCAGCGACACCGCCTCTCCCCTGCTGCCAGAGGGCATTGCCTTTGGCGGCCGGGCTGATTCCACCATCATGAGGTCCCGCCGCTTCGATGCGGTAATTGCGGTGCTCGGCAATTCGCCCCTGCACCGGCGCGAGATGGAAATGCTGCTGGATCATGGGGCGGCGGCCATCGTGCATGATGCGCGGCTGGGCGGCCTGTACCGTTCCGGCTTCGGCGATGCGCGGGCGCTGGGCGCCGCCATCGCCGAGCGGGGGGCGCCGGTCGGCTTCGAGGAGCTTGATGCCTGGGAGCGCGATCAGTCCTGCATGCCGGTCCGCTTTCTCGGGGAGATTGCCGCCACCGCCTCCCCGATGATCGTCCATGCCGCGGAGACCGCACGCTGGGTGGCGCGCCATCATGGCGTCGCCGCGAGATTCCTGCCCTTTCCGCCATACCGGAGCCTGCCCCCCGCGATGCTGACGGCTGAAGGGCGCGAGGCGGCGCGCGCCCGACTCGGCATCCCGTCAGCGATGAAGCTGATCGTCAGTTTCGGCCATATCCAGGCGGACAAGGCGCCCGAGCGCCTGATCCTGGCCGCCGCGCTGCTCTACCGGTCGATGCCGTTCCGCCTCGTCCTGGCCGGCTCCGCCGATCAGAATCTGGCCAGATCGCTGCGGGCGCTGGCGGCCGATCATGGCCTGCCGCCGTCATCACTGATCCTGGGCAGCGGAACCGTTCCGGAGCCGGTCTATCGGGATTACCTTGCCGCCGCCGATTGCGCGCTCCAGCTTCGCCGCGCGCCTGCCGGCAGCATTTCCGGCGCGCTGATGGATGCCATCGCCGCCGGGCTTCCCTCGGTCGCCGCCGCCACGCTGGCGGACGCGATCATGCCGCCCGGTTACGTTCAGGCCGTGCCGGATGAGGCGCCGCCCGAGGAAATCGCCGCCTGCCTTGCCGGAATGCTGGGGCGGCGGCGCGACGATGCGGCCCATCGTGCCTTTCTGGCGAGGCGGAACATGGGTTCCTATGCCATGCAACTGCTGAACGCAGTGCTGTGATGAAGCCGTCGCAACCCCGCTTGTGCCAGGGCATCGACTGACCTAATTCCCTGTCATGAGCGAGAAAACCGAGACCAATGCGAGCGCCGCCGGCGAGGGCGAGCTGGATTCGCGGACAGGCGCCCCGGAAGAAGTGGCTGGGGCCGAGCGGCTTCAGGAGTTGGAAGCCGAGCGCGACGAATACAAGGACAAATGGATGCGCAGCGAGGCGGAACTCGCCAATCTGCGCGCGCGCACCCGGCGCGAGGTGGAGGATGCCCGGCTCTATGCCGTGCAGAAATTCGCCCGCGACGTGGTGGAGGCGGCGGAAAACCTGCGCCGAGGCATCGATTCCCTGCCCAGCCCCGAGCCCGGCGAACCTGCCGTGGTGACCAAGCTGCGCGAGGGCTTCGAGGGCACCGAGCGGAGCTTCATCGCCCTGCTGGAGCGCAACGGCATCACCGCGCAGGATCCTACCGGCGCCACCTTCGATGCTAATCTGCATCAGGCCATGGCCGAGCAGCCCACCGCCGAGGCGCCGCCCGGAACCGTGCTGCAAGCCTGGACGCGGACATGGCTGCTCAACGGCAGGCTGCTGAAGCCCGCGATGGTGGTGGTCGCCAAGGCGCCGGAGGCTGCGGCCGGCACCCAGGATGCCTACCGGAACGGCATGCGCACGGATACGATTGCTTAACCAATCGCGGTCACATTTACCCCCGGTACTTGTGCCCCGCCTTCTGGATGAATAGATATTTAGCATAACCCATAGGGGTCTGCCCGATGCTTCGGGTCCGGCAGGCCCGCTGAAAGGAAAAGTCTCATGAGCAAGGTTATCGGTATCGACCTTGGTACCACGAATTCCTGCGTTGCGATCATGGAGGGCAAGGATGTCCGGGTGATCGAGAACGCGGAAGGCGCCCGCACCACCCCCTCCATGGTCGCTTTCGCCGAGAATGG
>DASTAF010000469.1:0-3252 GCA_035713005.1 Acetobacteraceae bacterium | reverse complement strand
TGCTGCCGCAGCTTGGCGAGGCCCCAGAATCTGCTTCAGCGCGACGATCAGATCGTCCATCATCTGCTCGGTGTGGCGCGGGCCGGGCGTGAAGCGCAGCCGCTCCGTCCCCGCCGGCACGGTCGGATAGTTGATCGGCGTGGCATACATGCCGAATTCGCGGATTAGCCGCATGGAGACCTCGGTGGCGCGAGTGGCGTTGCCGATCATGAGAGGAACGATGTGGCTGTCCGTATCAAGCCTCGGCAACCCCGCTTCGTCGAACTTCCGCTTCAGCATCGCCGAGCGTTCAAAGAGCAGGGCACGCCGCTCATCATCGCTCTTCAGCCGCCGGACCGAGGCGAGCGCCGCCGCCACCGTCGTCGGTGGCAGGGCGGTGGTGAAGATGAAGCCTGCCGCGACCGAGCGAATATAGTCGATCACGCTGAGATCACCGGCGACATAGCCGCCATGGCAGCCATAGGCCTTGGCGAGCGTTCCCTCAATGATGGTCAACCGATGCGCCACAGCGTCCCGCTCCGAGACGCCGCCGCCATGCGCCCCGTACATGCCGACCGCATGAACCTCGTCCAGATAGGTGAGGGCGCCATATTTTTCCGCGATGTCACAGATCGCGCCGATCGGGGCAATGTCGCCATCCATGGAATAGACGCTTTCAAAGGCGATCAGTTTCGGCGCTTCGGGAGGGGAAGCCGCGAGTCGACGCTCAAGATCGTCGAGATCATTATGCTTGAAGATATGCACCTTTGAGGGGCGGCCACCCTTGATGCCGACGATCATGGAATTGTGGTTCTGCTCGTCGGAAAACACTTCCCAATCGGGCAGCGAATTCAGGATTGCCGAAAGCGTCGCCTGATTCGAGACATAGCCGGAGGTGAAGAGCAACGCCGCTTCCTTGCCGTGGAGCGAGGCAAGCTCCGCTTCCAGCGCCACATGGATAGGCGAGGAACCGGCGATGTTGCGGGTGCCGCCGGCCCCGGCGCCCATGCGCTTGGCTGCATCGACCGCGGCGGCAATGACCTCGTCATCCACGCCCATGGCCAGGTAGTCGTTCGAGGACCAGACCAATATATCCTGGGTCTTGCCGTCCATGGTGACGCGGTAATAGGGAAATTGTTCGGTCAGCTTTTCCAGCGCCACGAAGCGGCGATAGCGTCCCTGCGCGCGGATTTCCGCCAGAGCCTGCTCGCACTTGACCAGGAACGGGTGCATCGTTTCAATCCTCTCCATCTCACGCGGATATCAGCATCGGCCGGCCATGTCGAATTGGTCCCGGATGCGGCCCGATCAATCCCGCGGCTGTAATTCCAGAATGGTCATCATCTCGCTCCATTCCCGCTTCGACAAGCCGCTGCCCTGCTGGTCCGGCCTGTGCCCGGCGATCATCTGTCGCAGCACCGCCAGCATGGGAGCGGAAAAACTGACCGCGCCGAGACGGTAATCCTGGAATGCCCTGAAGCAGAGCGGCACCCAGGCCCGTACCGTCTCCAGCACCGCCTCCGCATAGGCGCGAATTTCATATTGCGCGTGAGGATCGGCCCGCAAGCGCAGGAAATTGAATAGATTGTGCAGATCAGTCTTCCAATACCACTGGGTATAGGTGTTCAAGGTAAGATTCATTCGCGCCAGTTCCCGCGCCAGCCCCTGCCGTGCCGGGTCCGGCTCGGATTCGTTCATTATATGCTCATAATGAGCATAATTACGCTCCGCATCCTCGCGCAGCAAAGCGAGCACCTCCGCCGCCTCGTCGCCCTGCAGCACAACACCGCGCCCCTGGCGGTTGCTGGCCGACTGCGCGGCGAGTTGCTCGGGGGCAGGGATGTAGAACTCCCGGTCCATGATCGAATAGCGCGCCGAATACTCGTTCACATTGGCGGTGCGGTGCCGGATCCACTGGCGTGCCACGAAGATCGGTAGCTTCACATGATACTTGATCTCGCACATCTCAAACGGGGTGGAGTGCCAGTGCCGCATCAGGTAGCGGATCAGCCCCTCATCCTCGCTGATCTTGCGGGTGCCGCGGCCATAGGATACCCGAGCCGCCTGCACCACGGCCGCGTCGTCTCCCATGTAATCGATCACCCGAATGAAACCGTGGTCGAGCACCGGGCTGGGGGTAAAGAGCATTTCCTCCAGCGCGGGCACGGTGGGCCGGCGCGTTTCCGCCCGCGCGGCACGCGCCGCCGCGATTTCTGCCTGGTCGGTATCCGAAAGCCGCATTGCAATGATCCCTTTCGCAGCGGGATCATATCGCCTATATAGAGCCTGCCGGGCAACCGGCTATGGCGATAAACGGTGCGTGGAATAAGCGTAGTGGACCCGGGGGCAGTACCCGGCGCCTCCACCAAACCTTCAGCCGCCTCGCGGGCGGCATGCGGGGGCGAAACAGGCTCGACACGCGCGGTAAAGACTCATCTTTCGCTCGGCATGGTTCCGCCGATATCGGGCCATATTACAGGTGCCAACGATAATTTCGAGGCGCTCGCTGTCGCTGCATAAGCGATAAGCGCGGTTTGGGGGGCACCGGGCAACAGAAGCCCCCCGCTTTATTTTTTCTCCCTTGTCCAAGGGCTTAGCCAAGGTTCCTCCGGCCAGTCATGCTTCGGATAGCGCCCGCGCGCCTCGCGCCGCGCATCCGCCCAGCCCTGGCGCCAGAAGCCGGCAAGGTCGGCGGTAATGGCGATGGGCCTCGCCGCCGGGGAAAGCAGGGAGAGTTGCAGCGGGACGCGGCCTCCGGCGAGCTTCGGCGTCTCGTCCAGCCCATAGAAGAGTTGGGCGCGGGCGGTGGCGACGGGAACCGGCGCGGTATAGTCGATGCTTGCATAACCAGCCGGAAGATCGACCTTGGGCGGCAGTTCCTGATCCAGCCTGGACGCATCACTCCAACCGAGAAGGCCGCGCAGAATCGAGAACAGATCGAGCGCCCGTGCTTCCGCCAGGCTTCGCAGCCCCGCGAGATGCGGGCCGAGCCAGTCATCCAGCGTCGCCCGCAGCGCAGCATCCGAAAAATCCGGCCATCGATCCGGCTCGATCCCGCGCATCAGCGCCACCCGTGCCTGCAACTGGCGGATATCTTCGTTCCAGGCAAGTTGCTCGGGCTTCGCCGCCACAGCCGCCCGGATCGCCACCTCGGCTTCCGCCGCACTGGCTTTCTCCGCCCGATCCGACAGCACCAGCGCGCCCAGCCTTTCGCGCACCCGCACCGTCACGGCGCCGGAGGCAGGTTCGATGGCGACTTCGCGCGTGACGTTC
>DASTAF010000468.1:0-2311 GCA_035713005.1 Acetobacteraceae bacterium | reverse complement strand
CTCCGCCGTGAACGGCTGCGGCATGTGCATGGAAAGCCACGAGAAGGTGGTGCGGGCGGCGGGGCTGACCACCGAGCAGGTGCAGGCCGCGGTCAGGATCGCCGCCGTGGTCCATGCCGTGGCGACGGTGCTGGACGCCATCTCCGCGGCCGAAGGGGCGGCGAGGGCCGAAGCCGCCTGATCTCCCGCCTCGGACGGGCAGGAAGTCCGGCCCCGAGAGGTAGCGCTCACCACTTGTCGTCGGGGTCGAAGCCGCCGCCATTGTCGAGCCCGTCATCCTGCCCGGAGCTATCATTGCCCCAGTCGGGCGAGCCCAGCAGCCCGTCATCCCGGTCCGGCGCGGGCATGGGATCGTTGGAGGAGGGATCGAGCGGGGTCTCGCCGCGCGGCCCGCCGGTCAGCCCGTCGATGATCCGCTCGCCCGCCGCGAAGCCCGCCCCGGCGGCCAGGCCGGAGGCGATGGAGCTTCCGATGCCGGAGCCGGCGGGGCCGACGCCTGTTCCATAGGGCGCGCCGCCGGGCCCATAGGGCATGCCCGGCCCGCCGGGAAAGCCGGTGCCGTAGCCGGGCGGCGGCATCCGCCGCCGCGAGCGGAAGACCATGCGGACGAGCAGGAACAGCACCACCAGCGCGCCGATCACGATGATGGCGGGCCCGAAGCCGGAGCGGTGCCGGGCAACGGGGGCGGCGGGGGCGGCGAGATGGGCCTTCAGCGCCGCCACCCTGCCGGGCTGCGCGAAGGGCAGGCCGGGCGAATACTGCTCCGCCCTGGCCAGCGCGTCCCGGGCGGCGGCGCGGTTGCCGGAAGCATCCTGCGCCTCGGCGGTGAGATACCACGCCACCCCGCTATGCGGATGCGCCCGCAGGATGGGCTTCAGATCGGCCAGCGCGGCGCGTTCCTGGCCGCCGGCGATCATCGCCTGGATCTGTTTCGGGGTCGGCCCGGCCTGCGCATGGGCCGGGAACTGCCATGCGGACACGAAAACCGCGAGAAGCGCGATGCGGAAAAGCGACAATCCCTTCATGGGGACCTCCAGTCTGACCGGCTGAAAATGGGGCGGCGGCGCGAAATATCCAGAATGCCATATGGAATGGCCCGCCCGCGCCTCATGCGCCATTGGCGCGGCGGACGGCGCTGATGTAGGAAAACCGCCATACGCACAGGAGGAAGCCGATGCCGGAGCATGATCTCGTGGCGCTGTGGGAGGCGCATTGCGCCTGCGAGTTCGAGACGCGGGATGCCGACGCCACCATGGCGACCATGGTGGAGGAGCCTTATGTCAACCACATCCCGACCATGACCGGCGGGGTCGGGCACGACCAGCTCAGGCGCTTCTACCGCCACCATTTCATCGGCGCGAACCCGCCGGACATCACCCTCGCCCCGATCAGCCGCACCGTCGGCGCCGACCGGGTGGTGGACGAGATGCTGTTCAGCTTCACCCATACCCGGACGATCGACTGGATGCTGCCGGGCGTGGAGCCGACCGGGCGGCGGGTGGAGGTGCCGATGATCGCCATCGTGCAGTTCCGGGACGGCAAGGTGGCGCACGAGCATATCTATTGGGATCAGGCCTCCGTCCTGGTGCAGATCGGGCTGCTCGACCCCAAGGGCCTGCCGGTGGCCGGGGTGGAGGCGGCGCGCAAGGTGCTGGACAAGACCCTGCCGAGCAACAGGCTGATGCGCGAGGCCTGGAAGCGCAGCGAGCCTATCGCGGATTGAACAGGCTGGCGTTCAGGCGCAGCGCCTGGCGGCAGCGCCGCGTCTGGCCGATCCGGCTGTAATGGCTCTCGCAGTTCACCACCTCGCGCATGAAGGCGCGCGGATGGTGCTTGTATTCGGCCTTGGCCTCATCCCCGGCGCAGCCGGAAAGCAGGGCCGCGGCGAAAAGCGCCGCCAGCAGCGCCCCGGCGCTCATGGCTTCACCACCGCCATGAACACGATGATCAGCATCAGCACGGTCGGGATCTCGTTGGCGATGCGGTAGAAGCGCTCGGGCCTTCTGTTGCTGTCGGTGAGGAAGCCCCGGCGCCATTTCGACAGCGCGCCGTGGAAGCCGCTCATCAGGATCACGCTGATGAACTTGGTCCACCACCAGCCGGCGGACCAGTAAATCGCCCCCGGCGTCAGGATCAGCAATATGCCGAACAGCCAGGAGGATATCATCGCCGGCGTCGCGATCTGCTTCAGCAGGCGGCGCTCCATCACCTTGAACCGGGCCGATTCCGCCGTCCCCGGCGCCACCTGGCAGTGATACACATAGAGCCTCGGCAGGTAGAACAGCGCCGCCATCCAGGCGATCACCGAGGA
>DASTAF010000467.1:0-3497 GCA_035713005.1 Acetobacteraceae bacterium | reverse complement strand
GGTGGCGCCGTGATAGGGCGGCATGACCATGACCATGGCGGCGCCCATCGCCTCGGCGCGCTGGCTGCGCTCGGCGCAGACGCGGGTGCTGAAATGGGTGGTGGTGACGATGACCGGCAGGCGCCCGGCGACGTGCTCCAGAATCGCGCGGGTCAGGGTTTCGCGCTCCTCGTCCGCGAGCACGAACTGCTCGGAGAAGTTGGCGAGGATGGAGAGCCCATCGACCCCGCAATCGATCATGAAATCGACGCAGCGGAGCTGGCCGGGCATGTCGATCTCGCCGGATGGGGTGAAGATGGTGGGGACGACGGGGAAGACGCCCTGAAAGCGCGGGGGGCGGGTGGTGGTGCTCATGCGATCGGCTCCTCGAACAATGTCCTCCCTGGGATAGCGCCGCGCGGCGGCGAGGCACAGCCCTGTTGGCAGGTTTGGCCTGTTGGCAGGTTTGGCAGGAGGGCGGTGGCGGATTATGGATGGCGGCGGATCAGGAGAGCAGGCATGGACGTGATATCCCGGGCGGCGAGCGCGATCTACGAGCTGGAGGGGGTGGCGCCGGACATCCACGAGACCGCCTGGGTGGCGCCGGGGGCGGTGGTGATCGGCTCGGTGACGCTTTCGGAGGAATCGAGCATCTGGTTCAACTGCATGCTGCGCGGCGACACCAATAAAATATTCATCGGGCCGCGCACCAATATCCAGGACGGCACCATCATCCACGTGAATCCCGGCTCGCGCTTCTCCACCCAGGTGGGGGCGGAGGTGACGGTGGGGCATGCGGCGATCATCCATGCCTGCACGCTGGAGGACCGCGCCTTCGTCGGCATGGGCGGGGTGGTGCTGGACGCGGCGGTGATCGAGGAGAACGGGATGCTGGGGGCGCATTCGGTGCTGCCGCCGGGCAAGCGGATCGGGCGCAACGAGCTGTGGATCGGGGCGCCGGCGAAGCTGGTGCGGGTGATGGGCGAGGAGGAGCGGGCGCGGAACAATGCCATCGCGCCGCATTACGCGGAGCTTGCCCGGCGCTACCGGAGCGGGTTGAGGGCGTTGTGAGCCTGGGCCATGGGGCCGTGAATCGGCGCGAACTGCAGAAGAAAGAGGTCTTTGGTTCTTTTTTGCAAGAAAGAACTGCTTTTTTGAAAAAAAGCAGCAAAAAACTTTTGTTTGTCTGCGTTCCTCTGTTGTGCGCGGGGCTGGCGGGCTGCGCGCTGGAGACGCCCTCGCCCTCCACCGGCTATCTGCCCGCCAGCGCCTTCGGCGGGGCGGTGATCGGCGAGGACCCATCCATGGCCGCCGCCAATGACGCCGCCTGGGTTTTCGCCCATCCGGGCAGGATGCAGGGGCAGCCGGCGCAGATGGCGATGGGGATCGCCTCGCTGGACGCGATGGCGGGGCAGTTCTCCACCAGTCCGCGCTGGGAGCGGATGGACGCGCTTGTGAAATTGCAGATGCTGCGGGCGCGGTCCCGCGTGCGGCGGATTCTGGGGGTGCGGCCGGGCGCGCCCTCGCAGGCGGTGATCGACGCGCTGGTGGCGGCGGCGCGGGCGCTGCACCGGGGGGACGAGCGGGCTGCGCTGACGGCGCTTTCGGCGCCGGTGTTCATCCATCCGCCGCGGCGGAGCCTGGCGCTGCTGGCGCATTTTCCCTACGTGCCGCTCGCCAATCACGCCACCGCCTTCGCCAGCCAGTATCTCTATCCGGGCGGCGGGGTGGATCAGGGGACGATGGACTGAAGCCAGCCATGGCGAGCCGCATCCCGCCGCGCATCGTTCCGGTGCTGATGATTCTGGTGTCCGTGGTGCCCGGCCTCGCGCGGGCGGCCGCCCCCGCCGTGCCGGTGACGCATCCGCGCCCCGCCGCCTATCGCGCCGAGATCGAGGTGGCGGGCGAGGTGGCGGCGGTGAAGGGGGCGAGGCTGGCGGCGAGCCAGGCGGGGCGGGTGGCGAGTGTGGATTTCACCTCCGGCCAGATGGTGAGGAAGGGCGCGGTGCTGGTGCGGCTCGACGATTCGGTGGAGCAGGCGCGGATCGCGCTCGACGAGGCGAAGCGGCTCGCGGCCCGGCGGACGCTGGCGCGCGACCTCCGGCTGCGGGCGATCGCCGGGGTGGCGCAGGCGCAGCTCGAAGCCGCCGAGGCGGTGGTGGCGGAGACCACGGCGCAGATCGCGCTCGACCGCGCGAAGGCGGGGAGGATGAGGATCGCCGCGCCCTTCGCGGGGCGGCTCGGCATCCGCCGGGTGTCGCCGGGCGATTACCTGCAGCCGGGCGGGCTGGTGGCCACCATCACCCAGACCAGCCCGCTGCGCGTGCTGTTTTCGGTGCCGGAGACCGAGCTGGACGGGCTGAAGCCGGGGGATGGCTTCACCATCGCCGTGCCGCAGGGCGGGGCGCATCGCGGCGAGATCACCGCCCTCAGCCCGCGAATCTCCACCGCCACCCGGGCGCGGATGGTGGAGGGGCGGCTGGCCAACGCGGCGGGGGCGCTGCTGCCCGGCATGTCCGGCACGGTGCGGCTGCGGACCGGGGCGCCGGTGGCGGCGTTCTCGGTGCCCGCGACGGCGCTGAATTACGGGCCGGTGGGCAGCTATCTCTACGCCGTGAGCGAGAGCAAGGGCGATGCGGTGGTTCATGCCGTCTATGTCCATGTGCTCTCCTCGGTGGGGAAGGAGGCGCTGGTGCGGGCGCCGGGGCTGGACGCCGCCGGGGAGATCGTCGCGCTCGGCGGGTTCAGGCTGCGCGAGGGCGAGACGGTGCGCCCGGTCGATTCGGCGGGCCGTTCGTGAGCGGTCGGGACGCGGGTGGAAGGGACGCGGGGGCCTGGGCGGCGCTGCTGCGCCACCCGATCCTGGTCGGGCTGGGGGCGGCGGCGCTGATGCTGTTCGGGCTGGTCTCGCTGGCGACGCTGCCGATCCGGCCCAGCCCGCCGATCCCGGCCAGCCGGATCAGGATCAACACCGATTATCCCGGCGCCTCCGCCGCCGTGGTCAACCGCTTCGTCACCATCCCGATCGAGACGCGGGTGGCGGCGATCAACGGGATTTCCTATGTCACCGGCGTCTCCCGCCAGGGTGCCTCGCATGTGCGGGCCTATCTGGCGCCGGGGGCCGATCCCAACACCGTTTTCGCCGAGACGCTTTCCTCGGTGAACGCCGCCCGCACCAGCCTGCCCGCCGCCGCCCATGTGCCCAGGGTCTTTCTGGTCGGGCGCTCGAACGGCAATCAGGAGTTGAACCTCGCCGCGCTCTATCCGCCGGGCGTCTCGGACGCGATGGTGGCGCGCTATCTCAAGACCGAGGTGATCCCCCGGCTGGAGACGGTGCCGCATATCGCCGCGGTGCGGATGTTCGCGCCCGATCCGGCGATCCGGGTGGCGCTGAACCCGGCGCGGATGGCGAGCCTCGGCGTCAGCCCGGCGGAGGTTGCCGCCGCCCTTTCCGCCGATGCGGCGCTTTCCGCCGCCGGCAGCCTGCGCAACGCCGCCGGGGTGATTCCGGTGGAGGC
>DASTAF010000466.1:0-5708 GCA_035713005.1 Acetobacteraceae bacterium | reverse complement strand
GCGATCACCAGCGTGGTGCGGTCCCTCGCCACCGAGCGCAGGGCGCTGCCGATCTCCTGCTCGGTCGCGGTGTCCAGCGCGCTGGTCGCCTCATCGAGAATGAGCAGGCGCGGATTCTTCAGGATGGTGCGGGCGATGGCGACCCGCTGCTTCTCTCCCCCCGAAAGCTTCAGTCCGCGCTCGCCCACCCGCGTCTCGTAGCCGTCAGGGAGGGAGAGGATGAAGTCGTGGATCTGGGCGAGCCTCGCCGCCGTCTCGATCTCCGCCTCCGAGGCGCCGGGACGGCCATATTCGATGTTGTAGCGGATGGTGTCGTTGAACAGCACCGTGTCCTGCGGCACGACGCCGATGGCCGCCCGCAGGCTGGCCTGGGTCAGCTCGCGCACATCCGCGCCATCCACCAGCACGGCGCCGCCGGTGGCATCGTAGAAGCGGAACAGCAGGCGCGAGATGGTGGACTTGCCGGAGCCGGTCGGGCCGACCAGGGCGATCTTCCGGCCCGGCGCGGCGGCGAAGCTGATCCCATGCAGAATCTCGCGCTGCGGGCTGTAGCCGAAGCGGACATCGCGGAACTCAACCGAAACGGGCGCCCCATGCGGTGGCAGCACGCGGGCATCCGGCGCATCGCGCACCTCGCGTTTCATCCGCAGCAGGCCGAACATCTGCTCCATGTCCACCAGCCCCTGCTTCAGCTCGCGATAGACGAAGCCGAGGAAATTCAGCGGCTGATAGAGCTGGATCAGATAGGTGTTCACCAGCACGAACCGGCCGACATTGAACCGGCCTTCCGCCACCCCATGCGCCGCCATCAGCATGATGACCGCGAGCCCGATCGCGATGATGGAGGCTTGGCCGAGATTGAGCGCGTTCAGCGTCACCTGCGAGCGCACCGCCGCCGTCTCGTAGGCGGCGAGGCTTTCGTCGAAGCGCCGGCTCTCATGCGCCTCGTTGCCGAAATACTTCACCGTCTCGGAGTTGAGCAGGGAATCGATCGCCTTGTTCTGCGCCGCGTTGTCGCTCTCGTTCATCCGGCGGCGGAACTTGATCCGCCAGGCGGTGAAGGAGAAGGTGAAGACCATGTAGCCGCCCACGGCGAGCAGCGTGACCAGCGCGTAGCGCCAGTCGAATATGTGCCAGAGAATGCCAACGGTGAGCACCAGCTCGAACAGCGTCGGGATGACGTTGAACACGGAAAGGCGCAGCACGGTCTGGATGCCTTCGGTGCCGCGCAGGATGACGCGCGAGAGTCCGCCAGTCTGGCGGTCCAGATGGAACCGCATCGAAAGCTGGTGCAGATGCTCGAACGTCTCCCGCGCCACCACCCGGGCCGCGCGCTGCTGCACGGCGGCGAACAGCGCGTCCCGCAATTCGCCGAAGCCGGAGGAGGCGATGCGCAGGAAGCCGTAGGCGACAATCAGCGCGGCGGGCACGACCAGCGGCCCCGCCTTGGGCGAAAGATCATTGACCGCCCGGGAATAGATGATGGGGATCAGGACGACCGCGACCTTGGCGAGAATGAGCGCGCAAGCCGCCAGCACCACCCGCACCCGCAGGCCTAGCGCATTTTTCGGCCATAAATAGGGTAGAAGGGCACGGATGGTGCCCCATGTATCGTCACTCCTGGCAATGTCGGTCGTGGGTCTCATGCCATGCAGATGGCATGCGCGCTTCGAATTGCAAACTCGTAACCTGGCAGGTCAGTCATCATGAATCGTCTGCTCGCCCATATCCGCGCCTGCCAGAACGCGCGCCTGCCCGGAAAGCGGCTTCCCTTCCGCATCGGCGCGGCGCAGGTGGGCTATGTCTCGCCGGAACTGGCGCGGAGAATCGCGGGACTGGCCCGCGCCGGCTGCGGCGCGGATGGCTTGGCGCTCGACCCGGCGGAGGCGGCCAATCTGAATGCCATCGCGCGGACGGCGATCGGCGGGGAATATCGCGCCCGCGGCGAGGATTTCGACGTCTGGGCATCGCTGGACGAAAAGCCGCTGGGGGTGCTGGACCGCGGATTCCTGCCCGCCTTCGGGCTGATCGGGGTGGGCGTGCATCTGAACGGGCTGGTCAGCCGGGCGGATGGGCCGCATTTATGGGTGGCGAAGCGGGCGGCGAACAAGCGGCTCGATCCCGGCAAGCTGGACAATGTGGTGGCGGGCGGGGTGCCTGCCGGCTATGCCCCCTTCGCCGCCATGCTGAAGGAAGCGGGAGAGGAAGCCGCCATGCCGGAGGCACTGGCGCGGAGGGTGCGGGAGGTTGGCCGCATCCGCTACGCGATGGAGCGGCCGGAGGGGCTGCGGCGCGATGTGCTGATCTGCTACGACATCGACCTGCCGGAGGAATTCACCCCGCGCGCGGCGGATGGCGAGGTGGAGAGCTTCGAGCTATGGCCGATCCGGCGGGTGATCGAGGCCCTGCGCGAGACCGATGACTTCAAGTTCAACGTCAACCTCGTGCTGATCGACCTGCTGATCCGGCACCGGCTGCTGCCGGAGACGGAGGCGCGGGAGCTGCGTGCGGCGCTGGACGAAGGCCGCATCTAGCTGTGCAGCAGGGCCTCCGCGCAGGCATCTAGGATGGCATCCGCATCCATCTCATAAGTTTGGTAAAGGTCGGGGATGTCGCCCGACTGGCCGAAATGATCGGGGCCGAGCGCATAGCTGCGCTGGCCGCGCACGCCGCCGAGCCAGGCATGGGTGCTCGGATGGCCGTCCAACACCGAAACCAGGCTCGCCCCCGGATCGAGCAGCGCCAGTAAATGCTCAATATGAGCATAAGCCTTGGCATTGCCCGCGCGGCGGGCGCGCTGCGCCTCCCGCCAGTTCGCGTAGAGCCGGTCCGGGCTGGTCAGCGCCATCAGCCCCGCCCCCGGCTCGTCCTCGCGCAACTCGGCGAAGGCGGCCTCCGCCTCCGGCGCCACCGCGCCCTGGTATAAAATGGCGATGCGGGCACCCGGTTCGGGCGGCACCACCCAATGGGCGCCGGCGATCACGCTCGCCGCGTCCAGCTTCCGTTCCGGCTGCTCAAGCTGGCGGGTGGACAGGCGCAGCCAGACCGAGGAGCCTTCCGGCCGCTGCATCCAGTCGAAGGCGTGGCGCAGCAGGATCGCCAGCTCATCGCAATAGGCGGGCTCGTAGGCGGCGATGCGGTCCTGCACCATGCCGAGCAGCGGCGTGTTGGTGGACTGATGCTGCCCCCCCTCCGGGGCCAGGGTGATGCCGGAGGGGGTGGCGACCAGCAGGAAGCGGGCATCCTGATAGCAGCCATAGACGAGCGCATCATGCCCGCGATTGACGAAGGGGTCGTACACCGTGCCGATCGGCAGCAGCCGCGCCCCCTGCATCTCGCTGGCAAGCCCCGCCGCGGCCAGCAGCAGGAACAGATTCTGCTCGGCGATGCCGAGTTCGATATGCTGGCCGTCCGGGCTCATGCCCCAGCGCTGGGCGGAGGCGAGCTTTGAATCGCGGAACACGTCGTTGCGGGTATGGCGGTCGAACACGCCTCTACGGTTCACCCAAGGGCCGAGATTGGTCGAGACGGTGACATCCGGGCTCATGGTGACGATATGCCTCGCCAGCGCCTCGCATTCCTCCTTCCCCCGCCCGATCTCGGAGAGGATTTCACCGAAGCCGGACTGGGTGGACATGCGCCGCCCGGCGATAGGGGGCTGCGGCAGGGTCCGCGGCACCGGCACCAGGGGCGCGCTCAGGCGGCGGCCATGGTGCGAGAGCATCCCGGCGAAGGGCACGTTATCGATGAAGGATTGCAGCCGCGCGGGCGGCATGTCCAGCCCCTCGAACCGGTCCCATTCATGCCCGTCCCGGATGTTCATCTGGGCCCGGAAGGCCGCCATCTGCTCGCCGCTCATCATCCCGGAATGATTGTCCTTGTGTCCGGCGAAGGGCAGGCCGAAGCCCTTGATGGTATAGACGAGGAAGCAGGTCGGCTGATCGGAATGCGCCGCCTGGGCGAAAACTTCGGTCAGGGTTTCGAGGTCATGCCCGGCGAGATTCGTCATCAGCGCGCCCAGTTCATCATCCGAAAGCGGATCGATGATGGCGCGCACGCCGCGCGAGCGGGAGAGATCCGCCAGCAGCGCCTGCCGCCAGGCAGCACCCCCCTGGAAGGTGAGCGCCGAATACAGGCTGTTCGGGCATTCGTCGATCCAGCGGCGCAGGGCGGCACCGCCGGGGCGGGCGAAGGCGGCTTCCAGCTTCTTGCCGTATTTCAGGCTGAGCACGCGCCAGCCCATGTCGCGGAACAGCCCCTCGAACCGGCCGAACAGCCGGTCCGGCATCACCGAATCGAGGCTCTGGCGGTTGTAATCGACCACCCACCAGACATCGCGGATATCGTGCTTCCAGCCTTCGAGCAGCGCCTCGTAAATATTGCCCTCGTCCAGCTCCGCATCCCCGGCGATGGCGACATGGCGGGAAGGCGCGCGCTCCTCCCCGACCAGATGATGGGCGCGCAGATAGTCCTGGATCAGCGAGGCGAAGCTGGTCAGCGCCACGCCCAGCCCGACCGAGCCGGTGGAGAAATCGATCTCCGGCCCGTCCTTGGCGCGGGAGGGATAGGCCTGGGCGCCGCCGAGCTGCCGCAGCCCCTCCATCTTCTCCCGTGTCTGCCGGCCGAACAGGTAATTGACCGCGTGCAGCACCGGCCCGGCATGGGGCTTCACCGCCACCCGGTCCTGCGGGCGGAGGATGTGGAAATACAGCGCCGTCATGATGGAGCTCACCGAGGCGCAGGATGCCTGGTGCCCGCCCACCTTCAGCCCGTCCCGGTTCGGGCGGATATGGTTGGCGTTATGGATCATCCAGGAGGACAGCCAGAGCAGCTTGCGCTCGATCTGCCGCAGCGCGGCCATGCGCTCCTCCGCCCCCGATTCCGCAAGAAACTTACTGGCGACGATCTCGTCCATTTCCGGCCCCGCAGCGAATGTCGGCGCAGTTATAGCGCGGGGTCGCGGACAAATCAGCCTTTATTCGCCGCGCCTCTGCCATCGCCTCCGGGAGATGATCGGCGATATCCTCGGCGATCAGGCCGGGGCCGATGCGCAATCCCGCCTCGCCATGCAGCCATACGGCGGCGGCGGCGGCCTCGAAGGCCGCCATCCCCTGCCCCAGCAGCCCGGCAATCATCCCGGCCAGCGTATCGCCGGTGCCGGCGGTGGCCAGCGCCGCCGAGGCATGATCGTTGATCGCGGCCCGGCCATCGGGGGAGGCGATGATGGTGTCCGCCCCCTTCAGCACCACCACCGCCCCGCAGCGGGAGGCGGCCTCGCGGGCGGCGTTCAGACGATCATCACCAGGAGCGCCGAAGACGCGGACGAACTCTCCCGCATGGGGGGTGATGACGTCAGCGCCGCGCAGGCGTTCCGGGGCACCGGCGCAGGCGGTCAGCGCGTCGGCATCGGCCACGATGGTCCTGCCTGCCTCGATCAGCGCGGCGAGCGCCTTTCCCGCCCGCTCCCTGCCCAGGCCAGGGCCGCAGAGCCAGACGCGGCGGCGCTCGTCGGCGAGCAGATCGGGGAGCGGATCGGTCCGCCGCATCACCCCGTAGGGCGCTTCCGGCGGATGCTCCGCCACCAGCGTCACCAGCCCGGCGCCGACGCGGCGCGCCGCCATCGCCGCCAGCACCGAGGCCCCGGCCAGCTCGCCGGACAGGATGGAGAGATGGCCGCGCGTGTATTTGTGATCGGAAGCCGTCCGCTC
>DASTAF010000465.1:0-2674 GCA_035713005.1 Acetobacteraceae bacterium | reverse complement strand
CTCCGCCTCGTGCTCGCGCCGCTCGGCCTCCGCCGCCTGCCGCCCCTGCTCCTGCTCCTGCTCCAGCGCCTGGGTGCGCAGCGCGTTCTCCTTGAATACCTGCACCGCTCCCGCCATCGCCCCAATCTCGTCCCCACGCCCGATCCCAGGAACCTCAACCTCAAGATCACCCCCAGCAAGAGAACGCATGGACTCCGTGATCCGGGCGAGTGGACGGGTAACGCCGCTGCACAGTGCCCAGAGCATACCGCCCACGGCGGCCAGGAAGAGCAGCAGCGTCAGGCCGAACATGCGCAGTTCCGCTTCGTGCAGCCGGGCCACCCGCGCCTTCAGAATCCAGGCCAGCTCATCGGCCGTGCTCCGGCTGAAGCGGGTGACCTGCGCCACCTGCCGGCGCGCGGCCCGCGGGCTGGCGGTTCCCGCCTTCAGGCTCTTGATGAAACCCGACAGCGACGCCCGCAGATTCTGGTAATCGCCATCGAGCGCTGCCTTGATATGCCCGCCGCCCGGAGCCTGCTCGGCGGCGGTCAGCGAATCATCCATGCTGCCCAGATCGCCCTTGAGGGCGCCGAGCCCCACCAGGAACCGCGCCTGCGCCTTCGAATCCTTCGCGCTCTTCTCCTGCGCCAGGGTGAGGTCGGCGATCCGGTCCACGGCATCCGGCAGGCCGTTGAGAACGACATCGCTCAGATGATTGGTGGCCAGGACATTATCGAGGGTAAGGTTGGAGCGGTCCGCCACACGGTCGATAAGATCGTGGAGCTTGTCCCGGGCATCGGCCAGGGCGGAGGGGGCGCTTGCCGCGCGAAGAGCTGAAACGGCGGCACTCAGCTGCGGCTCGACCTTCAGGCCGCGCGCCGAGGCGCCAAGCGCCGCCAACGCATCGGCGGCCCTGTCCGGCAGGCCGGTCCTGTTCAGCGCCGCGATGTCCAGTTGACCCTGCAGCCGCGCGATGCCGGCGAGATAGCGCGCTCCCATCACCTCCTTCGAGGCGAAGCGGATCGCCACGTTCTGCTCCGCGACCAGCGACCACAGGATGAAGGCGATCGGGACGGCGAAGGCGCAGGCCGCTATTCCGAGCTTGTGCGCGATCTTCAGCTTTGACAGGACGTTGACCATGAAACCTCCGGCATTCCGTGCCTGCGGGCGCGGTTGAACAAGCATGTTAACCAAATGATAGCCGGAAAGGTTTAAGGACCAGTGAATCGGAGGCTGCGGCCCGCGCGATTCTCAAGCCGGGTGAGGGGCCATGCCCGCCGCATGGCCCGGAACTGGATTCCTAGATCACCCCCCGCTCGCGCAATGCCGCGAGCGCCGTCTGGTCGATCCCCAGCGGCGCCAGAATCTCGGCATTATCCGCGCCCAGTTCCGGCGCCGGCCGCATGAGCGCGCCCGGAGTCTCCGACAGGCGCACCGGGATGTTGTGCATCGGCAGCGAGCCCATCTCCGCATCCGGCAGTTCCACCAGGCATTCGCGCTCGCGCACGAAGGGATGGGCCACCAGCTCCGCCGCGTCGCATACCGGCCCCACCGTCACGCCCGCCTCGCCAAACAATGCGAGCGCCTGTTCCTGGGTATGCCGGGCCATGAATTCGGCGACGATCGGGTCGAGCAGGTCGTTATTGGCGACGCGCGCGGTATTGGTGGAAAAGCGCGGGTCATCGATCAGCTCCGGCCGGCCGATCACCCGGAACAGCCGCTCCGCCATCACCTGCATCGAGGCCGAGAGGGCGACGTACTTCCCGTCGCTGCAGGGATAGACATTGCGCGGCGCCGTCATGTTGGAACGGCTGCCGGTGCGCTCGGGCGTTTTGCCCGTCAGCCGGTAATTCGCCGCCTGCGGGCCGAGAATGCTGAGCATGCTCTCGAACAGCGACAGATCGACGATCTGGCCCCGCCCGCCCCGCTCGACATGGCGCAGCGCGATCATGATGGCGCTGGCGCCATAAAGTCCGGTGATCATGTCGGCGAGCGCCAGCGGCGGCAGCACCGGCGGGCGGTCGGGAAAGCCGTTCATGGCGGCGAATCCGCTCATCGCCTCGACGAGGCTGCCGAAGCCCGGTTTGCCGGCGAAGGGGCCGCTCTGCCCCCAGCCGGAGACGCGGGCGATCACCAGCTTCGGATTCGCCCCCCACAGCACATCAGGCGCGAGGCCCAGCCGCTCCAGCTTGCCGGGGACGAAATTCTCCACCAGCACGTCGGCGGTGGCGATCAGGCGCCGCAGCAGCGCCAGCCCCTCCTCGTTCCGGTAATCGAGGCTGAGGCTGCGCTTGTTGCGCGAATAGACCTTCCAGAAGGTGGAGATGTTCTCCACCCGCCAGTGGCGGAGATCATCGCCGCGCTTCGGGTCCTCCACCTTGATGACATCGGCGCCGAAATCCGCCAGCACATGGGTCACGACATTGCCGGCCACCAGGCGCGACAGGTCGATGATGCGCACGCCGTTCAGCGGCGCCCTCGCTTCCGGCTCGTAATCCTTTCGATGCAGTGATGCGTCCATGAATGGTTGACCCTTTCCAGCTCCGCGTGCCTCTATACCGGCTGCATCATCGATGAATCATCCGGCATATCGGGAGACTGTCATGCACCGGAACCTGCCTGTCTGGCGCTCCATGCTGTTCGTGCCGGTGATCGTGGAGCGCTTCGTCGCCCGCGCGGCGGAGCGCGGCGCGGA
>DASTAF010000464.1:0-2104 GCA_035713005.1 Acetobacteraceae bacterium | reverse complement strand
CGCCTCGGTCAACGTCGCCCTCGCCACCCAGACCGCCTTCGACCATTACGACGTGAACCGCCGCACCGGCGCCTTCATCATGATCGACCGGGTGACCAACGCGACCGTCGCCGCCGGGATGATCCGCTTCGGCCTGCGCCGCGCGACCAATATCCACCGCCAGGCGCTCACCGTCAGCCGCGCCATGCGCGAGGCGCGCAACCGCCATGCCCCGGCCATCCTGTGGTTCACCGGCCTCTCCGGCGCCGGCAAATCGACCATCGCCAATCTGGTCGAAGCGCGGCTGCACGCCGCCGGCGCCCATACCTATTTGCTGGATGGCGACAATATCCGCCACGGGCTGAACCGCGATCTCGGCTTCACCGACGCGGACCGGGTGGAGAATATCCGCCGGGTGGCGGAGGTGGCGAAGCTCTTCGCCGATGCCGGGCTGATCGTGCTGGTCTCCTTCATCTCGCCCTTCCGGGCCGAGCGGCGGATGGCGCGGGAACTGGTCGAGCCGGGCCTGTTCCACGAGGTTTTCGTCGATACGCCGATCGAACTCTGCCGGGCGCGCGACCCGAAGGGGCTGTACCGCAAGGCGGATGCCGGCGAGATCCGCAACTTCACCGGCATCGACAGCCCCTACGAGCCGCCGGAGGCGCCGGAATTCCACCTGCGCACGGCGGAGCACGGCGCGGAAGAACTGGCCGAGGAGATGGTCGCGGCCCTTTCCTCCCAGCTCGGCCTCGACCGGCTATAGGCGGATCGTGGCGGCGCGAAGCAGCGCGGCGTCACAGCCTGCCCTGCTATCCGGCGTCCTGTGTCTGGAGATCGAGCTTGAGCTTCAGATATTTCTGATACACCATGTCCTGCACGAAGCGGGCATGCACCAGGCCGACCAGCCCGTCCCGCCATCCCCCGCGCAGGAAGTACCACTGGGCGGCCACCAGAATCGGCATGATGATGACCTTGCCCCAGCCGGGGCTTACTTTCTGCGCCACGAGATCGCGCGCGGCCAGGGTCGAATACTGGTTGAGCTTTGAATAGAGGTCATCGACGCTGTCGCAGGTATAATGCAGCAGCGGCTCCTCGATCGGCAGCGCCTGGGCGAAGCCGGTCATGCCCTCATGCACATGCCGTCCAGGGATATAGGCCGCCTTGTCTCTCTGAAACAGCCGCACCGGCTGGTCGGGGCACTGGCTGGGATAGAAGCAATGGACATGATGGCCGAGGAAATACCATTCCCGGCGGATCGCGTAGGCGTCGGGCAGCATGCCGCCGCGCCGGAAGCCCGCCGCTTTCAGACTCAGCAGCACCTCGCGCAGCGCCGGGCTCGCCACCTCGTCGGAATCGAGAGAGAGAACCCATTCATGGCTGCACTGGCTCACCGCGAATTCGCGCTGCAGCGTGAAAGTATCGAACCTGCGAAAGACGAAGCGGGCGCCGTGCCGCTCGGCGATGGCCCGCGTCGCGTCGCTGCTTCCGGAATCGACAATGACGATTTCATCCGCGATGTCCTGGATCGCGGCAAGCACCTGATCAAGCCGGCGGGCGCTGTTATGGGTCAGCAGATAGGCGGACAGCATCGGGAGCAGCCTCTGTTTCTGGCAACGGCATATTACCGGGAAAGATAACGCAGCGTCAGATGCGCCTCGAAGGCGGCGGGGTCCAGTCTCCTCCCCGTCGCCGCTTCCAGCAGGCCGTTGAAGCCGTGAAGCGCGCCCTGGGCGTGGACGTTCTCGCGCAGCCAGCCGGTCAGCGGGGCAAAGTCGCCCCGGCCCAGCGCCGCATCCAGATCGGGCCGCGCCGCCCTTGCCGCCGCCATCAACTGCGCCGCCGCCATCGCCCCCAGCGTGTAGGAAGGAAAATATCCGAAGCCGCCGGAATACCAGTGGATATCCTGCAGGCAGCCTCGCGCGTCATCCGGCGGGGTGCGGCCGAGCAGGTCCCGGAACCCGTCATTCCAGGCGCCGGGCAGATCGCGAACCGCAAGCTCGCCCGCGATCAGCGCCTGTTCCAGCCGGAAGCGCAGGATGACATGGGCGGGATAGGTGATCTCGTCCGCCTCCACCCGGATGAAGCCCCGCTCCACCCGGCGCAGCCGGGCCTGCATGCGCGGCAG
>DASTAF010000463.1:0-6043 GCA_035713005.1 Acetobacteraceae bacterium | reverse complement strand
GCCTCCAGCGCCCGCCGCAGCGGCGAGGCGACCTCATGCGCCCGCGCCGCGCCCTCCACCACCTCGCGCCACCAGTGCAGGCGGATCAGCGCGATGGCGGGTTCCGATGCCACCTCCCGCGCCCGCGCCAGCTCGTGGTTGAAGGCATAGAGCAGGATCAGCCGCTCCCGCAGCGCCGCGGGGGCGAAGATTGCGCCGAGAAAACGGTCCTGATCGGCCCGGCGGACCGTTTCGAACAGCGATTGCGGGATCATGAGCGGCAATGCGCTTGACGATGCGGAGCGCCGTCCATAGCTAGGCGGGGTGGTCTGGCGCCGCGCGGCGGCCTCGTGCCCATTCAAGAACGAACAGGCCTGAAACGAAATTAGGAGGTGCTGTCATGGCATTCGAACTTCCCCCGCTACCCTACGCGAAAAACGCGCTTGCCGGCCAGGGCATGTGCGAGGAAACCCTGGAGCTGCATCACGACAAGCACCATCAGGCCTATGTGACGGCGCTTAACGGCTTCGTCGAGAAGAATGCCGAGCTTCAGGGCAAGAGCCTCGAAGAGATCATCAGGATGACCCATGGCAAGCCGGACATGGCGCCGGTGTTCAACAATGCCGGGCAGCACTGGAATCACAACCTGTTCTGGCCCGCCATGTCGCCCAATGATGGCGGCAAGATGCCCGCGCGGCTGGAGAAGAAGATCATCGAGGATTTCGGCTCGGTCGAGAAGTTCAAGGAGCAGTTCAAGACCGCCGCGACCGGCCAGTTCGGCTCCGGCTGGGCCTGGCTGATCCTGACGCCGGGCGGCAAGCTCGGCATCACCAAGACCCCGAACGGCTCCAACCCGCTCGCCACCGGCGAGGGCAAGGCGCTGCTCGGCATCGATGTGTGGGAGCACAGCTATTATCTCGATTTCCGCAACCGCCGCCCGGACTATGTGCAGAACTGGCTCGATAAGATCACCAATTATGCCTATGCCGAGCATCTGATGGGCTGACGGCTCCGGCCGGGGCCGCAAGCCCCGGCCTTCCCGGCGAGGCGCTATTTCGCCGGCTTCTTGGCCTCCGGCGGCTTCACGGCGGCGGCCTTCGCTTCGGCTCCCTCCATCACCGTGGTGATGGTGCTGCGCAGCACCGCCACCCGCACGTTCGGCGCGATCTCCACCTCGATCTCCGCCGCGCCGTCCGGCGCCTTCTGCACGATGCCGATGATGCCGCCGCCGGTCACCACCCGGTCCCCCCGCCTGATCGCGGCGAGGCGGGTGCGCAGCGTCTTCTGCTGCTGCTGCTGCGGGCGGATCAGGATGAAATAGAACACGACGACGATCAGGATGATCGGCGCGAAATTGATCAGCGCGGAGATGCCGCCGCCGGATGCGTCGTTGGCGGCGCCGGCCGCGTAGGCTGAAGCGATGAGCATGAGCGAGTCCCGGGTTGCGAAAGGCTTGCCGCAAGTCTCTTGCCGCAAGTCTCTTGCCGCAAGACTGGGCGGACCATAGTTTGCGCGCGCCCCGCCAGCAAGCAGGGCCGCCCTCAATACATACGGAACGGATATGGAAAAACCTGTGCTCGATCTCCTTGGCCGCATCGCCAACGCGCTGGACCGGCTGGCCCCGCCGCCGCCGCCGCCGCCCCGGCTGGGCGAGGCGGATGCCTTCGTCTGGCATCCGGGCCCGCGCCACCTCGCGCCGGTGAGGAAGGTCTCGCGGGTCGAGATCGGGCTGCTGCAGGGAGTGGAGCGGCAGAAGCAGATCCTGCTGGAGAACACGCTGCGCTTCGCGCGCGGCCTGCCGGCGAACAACGCCATGCTGTGGGGGGCGCGGGGCATGGGCAAATCCTCGCTGGTGAAGGCGGTTCACGCGGCGGCGAATGCCCAGAATCCAGGCAGCCTGGCGCTGATCGAGATCCACCGCGAGGATATCGCCAGCCTGCCGGTGCTGCTCAACCTGCTGCGCGAAAGCTCCCGCCGCTGCCTGATCCTGTGCGACGATCTCTCCTTCGAGCGCGAGGATGCCGATTACAAGGCGCTGAAATCGGTGCTGGATGGCGGCATCGAGGGCAGGCCCGAATCGGTGCTGTTCTACGCCACCTCGAACCGCAGGCACCTGATGCCGCGCGACATGATCGAGAACGAGCGCTCCACCGCCATCAACCCCTCGGAGGCGACGGAGGAGAAGGTCTCGCTCTCGGACCGCTTCGGCATCTGGATCGGATTCCACAATTGCGACCAGCAGAACTTCTTCGCCATGGTGGATGCCTATGCCGCCCATTACGCCCTGCCCATCGAGGCCGAGGCGCTGCATGCCGAGGCGGTGGAATGGTCGGTGACGCGCGGGGCGCGCTCCGGCCGGGTGGCCTGGCAGTTCGTGCAGGATCTGGCGGGCAGGCTGGGGGTGCGGCTGGCGTGAAATTGAAGATTGTTTCAGTCTCCGCGCTTGCGCCGGTTTGGTAATAAAATTGCCCTTAACGGCATGTTCTGGCAAGCAGGCGCATCGACTTCATCTTCTTGCTGAAACAGCCGTTCGCAGCGCGATCCAGAGTTGCATTCGACTTTGGCGGAAGCGGCCGCCGCGGCACGGCATTTGCTTGACAGAGCCGGGTTGAGCATTAGAGGCAATCATCCATGCCGAAACAGCAGATGACGGATTGGGACGGGAACAGGTTCGAATGAGTGGCGCGACGATCAACGGCAACCTGCCGCCCTGGGTGCCGGACGAGCTGGGGATGCCGCGCGCGAGCGCGGCCAGCGTGGCGCTCGTTGCCCTGATCGGCGGCGGGCTGATCTATGCCAGCCTGCATCTGCGGCCGGAGAAGCCGAAGGTGCAGGTGACGACCATCCACATGGTCGAGCTGCCCAAGCCGCCGCCGCCCAAGCCGCTGCCGGTGCCCCCGCCCCCGGTGCCGCCGCCGCCCATCCCCATTCCGAAGCCGGTTCCCAAGCCGATCATCCATCATCCCGTCCCGGTCAAGACCAAGATTCCGGTGCCGGTGAAGCATGTCGTCATCCATCATCCGGTGCCGGTGAAGAGGATTCCGCCGCCGCCGGTGAAGCATGTGGTGGTGCAGCACAGGCCGCCCCCGCCGCCGGTGCCGCAGCCGCCGCCCCAGCCCGCCTTCAACTTCCAGGCCTATGCCTCCAGCCTGCGCGGGCCGATCCAGAGCCTGGTCCATGTCAGCCAGGCGATGCGGATGCTGCATCTGCAGGGCACGGCCTATATCCTGTTCGAGCTGACGCCGGACGGGCGGCTGGTCTTCGCCAAGGTCTATCGCAGCAGCGGCAACCCGCTGATCGACAAGGCGGCGCTCTCGGCGGTCGAGCGGATGAACTTCGTCCGCTACCGCTTCCCCGGCACCGCGCCGAAGCAGTTCGCCCTGCCGATCGAAATCCTGCCCTACGGGAGCCAGTGAGGAACGGCCTGGCCCCGCTGCAGAACCGCGTGGCGCTGGTCAGCGGCGGGGCGAACGGCATCGGCGCCGGCATCGTGGCCGGGCTGCGCGAGGCCGGGGCGGAGGTGATCGCCGCCGATCTCGCGCCGGAGGCGGAGGGGGATCTGCGGCTCGACGTGGCGGATCAGGCCGGCATCGCGGCGGCCTTCGCCGGGCTGGACCGGCTCGACATACTGGTCAACGCCGCGGGCATCATCCGCCGCGCCGCCGAATACGAGATCGAGGTGTTCGAGCAGGTGCTCGACGTCAACCTCACCGGCACGATGCGCCTCTGCACCGCCGCAAAGCCCCTGCTCGCGAAGCAGGGCGGGGCGATCGTGAACATCGCCTCGATGCTGAGCTTCTTCGGCGGCGGGCTGGTCCCGGCCTACAGCGCCAGCAAGGGCGGCATCGCCCAGCTCACCAAGAGCCTCGCCATCGGCTGGGCGGCGGAAGGAATCAGGGTGAACGCGGTGGCGCCGGGCTGGATCGCCACCAGCCTCACCCAGGCGCTGCAGGAGGACAAGGCGCGCGAGGCGGCCATCCTCTCGCGCACCCCGCTCGGCCGCTGGGGCAGGCCGGAGGACGTGGCCGGGGCGGTTGTGTTCCTCTGCTCGGATGCGGCATCCTTCATCACCGGCGCCGTTCTGCCGGTGGATGGCGGCTATCTCGCCGCCTGATCAGGAACAGGAGGAATCCATGCCGGAAGCCAAGGCGGACGAGACCGATCCCCGGCGCATGCCCTATCAGCTTCCCTTCCCGAAGGAAGCGCAGGCGGAGATCGTGGTGCCGAGCGCCATTCCCGAGGATGAGCGGCTCTGGGTGCCGCAGATGGAGAATGTCTGGTTCCGCCCGCTCTGCCTCAATGCCAGCCAGGGCTACTGGGTGAACCTGCTGCGGGTGCGGCGCGCCGGCATCCTCAGCCGCCACCGCCATCCCGCCCCGGTGCATGGCCATGTGCTGCGCGGCCGATGGCACTACCTGGAGCATGACTGGGTGGCCGAAACCGGCTCCTACGTGTTCGAACCGCCGGGCGAGACGCATACGCTGGTGGTGCCGGAGGACTGCCCGGAGATGATCACCCTGTTCCACATCACCGGGGTGATGATCTATGTCGATCCATGGGGCGGGCAGACCGGATACGAGGACGTGTTCACCAAGATCGAGATGTGCCGCAAACATTATGCTTCCGTCGGCCTCGGCGCCGGTTTCCTCGACCGGCTGATCCGCTGACCTCAACCGCCGGCGCGAAAGGATGAATTGACGCCGGGGCCAAATGCCCGGCTTAATCGCGCCGATCTGTGGTTACGAGGGAGGACGGAAAAATGGCTGAATCCCGCACAACCCGCCATGGGCCACGCGCCGTCGCGCTGGTCGGCCCCTATGGCAGCGGCAAGACCACCCTGTTCGAGGCCCTGCTGGAAGCCGCCGGCTCACCGCTCCGCCGCGCGGGCGAGCAGAAGGGGCACGGCGCCGGAACCGAGACCCGGCTCGTCCATTGCAGCTTCCTCGGCGATTCCTGGGCGGTGCTGGACTGCCCCGGCTCGGTCGAATTCGCCCACGAGACGGCCTCCGCCCTCGCCGCCGCCGATCTCGCGGTGGTCATCGCCGAGCCCGATCCCGCCCGCGCCATCGCGCTGCGGCCGGTCTTCCGCATGATCGAGGCGATGGAGCTGCCCTTCCTCGTCTTCGTCAACAAGATCGACACGCTGCAGGCTCCGCCCGGCGAGCTGCTGGCGGCGCTGCAGGCGGAGGCGAGCCGCCCGCTGGTGCTGCGCCAGGTGCCGATTCATGAGGGCGAGGCGGTGACGGGCTATGTCGATCTCGTCTCCGAGCGCGCCTATCGCTACCGCCCCGGCTCGCCGTCCGAACTGATCCGGGTGCCGGCGGAGATCGCGCAGGCCGAGCAGGCGGCGCACGAGGCGCTGGTCGATACGCTGGCGGACCGGGACGACGAACTGCTGGAAAAGGTGATCGAGGGCGCGGTGCCGACTCCCGCCGAGCTTTACGAGCATCTGCGCAAGGACCTGGCGGAGCGCAGCCTCGCCGGGGTGATGTTCGGCGCGGCGGAGCGGGCGAACGGAGTGATGCGGCTGTGGAAGGCGCTGCGGCACGATGCGCCCGACCCTTCGGTGACGGCGGCGCGGCGCGGCATCGCCCCCGAAGGCCCGCCGCTCGCCCAGGTGTTCAAGACCGCCTATGCGGGCCAGGCCGGCAAGCTCTCCTACGCGCGGATCTGGCGCGGCCCGCTGCGGGACGGGGCGAGCCTGGGCGGCATGCGGGTCGGCGGCATCACCCGCTTTCCGGGCAGCGAGACGCAGAAGGTTGGCGAGGCGGAAACCGGCGATCTGGTCGGGCTTGGCAGGCTCGAAGGCGCGGCGACGGGCGCCGTGCTCGGCGGATCGGACGAAACCCTTCCCTTCCCCGCGCCGCCGCCGCCGGTCCATGCCCTCGCCATCACCGCCGAGCGGAAGGATGATGTCAGGCTCTCCGGCGCGCTGCAGAAGCTGCTGGAGGAGGACCCCTCGCTCAGCCTGATCCGCGACCCGGAGACGGGCGACACGCTGCTCGCGGGGCAGGGGGAGATTCATCTCAACCGGGCAATCGAGCGGCTGGGCAGGATATGGGGG
>DASTAF010000462.1:0-6157 GCA_035713005.1 Acetobacteraceae bacterium | reverse complement strand
TGCGCGACCGGGGTGATGATCGGCTCGGGCATCGGCGGGTTGCAGACGATCTACGAGGCTTCGGTTCAGGTGCATGAGGGCAAGGCGCGGCGCCTTTCGCCTTTCTTCATTCCCTCCGCACTGATCAATCTCATATCGGGTCAGGTCTCGATCCGGTACGGGCTTAAAGGGCCGAACCATTCCGCCGTCACCGCCTGCGCCACCGGCGTTCACGCGATCGGTGATGCCGCGCGCCTCGTCGGCCTTGGTGATGCCGATGTCATGCTGGCCGGCGGCGCTGAAGCGGCGGTCTGTCCCCTTGGGATCGCCGGCTTCTCCGCCTCTCGCGCGCTTTCTACCAATTTCAACGACACGCCAGAAGCCGCGTCCCGCCCGTGGGACAAGGATCGGGATGGATTCGTGATGGGTGAGGGCGCTGGTGTCGTGATCCTTGAGGAATATGAGCACGCCCGCCGGCGCGGCGCGAAAATTTATGCCGAGTTTGCCGGTTATGGCATGTCTGGCGACGCGCATCACATCACGGCCCCCGCCGAGCATCACGAAGGCGCGTACCGCGCCATGCGGGCTGCTCTGAAGTCGGGTGGCATTCAGTCTTCCGATATTCAGTATGTGAATGCCCATGGAACCTCGACCCCGATGGGGGACGATCTTGAACTGGAGGCGGTCGAGAAGCTGTTCGGCGATGCGGGCAGGAACGTCGCCATGTCCTCCACCAAATCCGCCACTGGCCATCTGCTCGGTGCGGCTGGTGCCGTCGAGGCAATCTTCTCGATTCTTGCCGTGCGAGATGGAGTCGTTCCGCCAACACTCAATCTGGACGAACCGAGCCGGTTCAGCGTGATCGACCGCGTTCCGCATACGGCGCAGGAACGCAAGGTCGACGTCGTATTGTCTAACAGTTTCGGCTTCGGCGGCACGAACGCATCGATCCTCTTCCGCGCCACCTGACCGGCAGTCGGCTCGATCTTGATGCGCCGCGGGAAGATCATTCTGTTCCTGTGGGCGCTGGTCAGCATGCTCAGCCTGGGGCGGATGGCAGAAAATCAGGCCTATGACGGTCCAGGGTCGCTGGCATCCGGCACGTCCGTCGTTATTCCGTCCGGTTCGACGAAAGTGGTGGCGGTGCGGCTGAAGGCTGCTGGGGTCATCCGACATCCCTGGATGTTCGAGGCGGCAGCTTGGCTCACGCGAGGCAAGTTCCCCCTGCGTTCCGGTGAATTCTGGTTTCCTGCTAAGGCAAGCCTGCATCAGGTGCTGGATGTCCTGCGATTTGCTCCGGAAGTCGAGCACAAGATCACCGTTCCGGGTGGCCTCACGTCAATCCAAATCGCCGCCATCATCAACAATACACCAGACGCCACGGGCAGCGTTGCTCCGCCGCCTGAGGGCTCCATCCTGCCGCAGACCTATGCCTATCTGCGCGATACCACCCGCCAGACAATCCTGAACCGGATGGAAAAGGCGATGCGGCGGGCGCTCGCGAAGGCCTGGGCCCATCGCGCACCGGGGCTGCCGCTTCAAACGCCGGAGCAGGCGCTCGTGCTTGCCTCTATCGTTCAGCAAGAGACACCGCTACCGGCTGAACTGCCCAGGATCGCCTCGGTATACGAGAATCGACTTATCCGGAAGATGAAGTTGCAGGCCGATCCAACCGTCATATATGCGGTTACGCATGGCGCGCAGACATCGCTGCGCCATCCCGTCGATGCCCAAAACCTGAGCACTGATAGTCCTTATAACACCTATCTTCACCGCAGCCTGCCGCCGGGGCCGATTTGCTCTCCCGATCTTGCCGCCATCAATGCGGTGCTGCATCCGGCCTCCACGAAGGATATCTATTTCGTGGCGACCGGTAAGGGCGGCCATGTTTTCGCCCGGAATTTCAAAGAACAGCTTGCCAATATCGGGCGATATCAGGCTCTAAGAAACCAGCAGCGGCTGCATGGAGCCGCTGCGCCTGCTCACTGAGCGATTTTTGCCGTTTCTCTTTTCGTCCGCGTCAGCGTCCAATAGATAGGAGTCCGCCCCGCCGCGATGGCCTTCGCTTCATAGCGGGTGGAGGGCCAGCCTTCAGGCCTTGTCTCCGCGCGAGACTTAATTTGGAATAATTCCTGCGCCGCCAGCACCTCGTCCACCCATTGCTGGTAGGTGGGATCGTCCGAAGCAATACGCCACTCCGAGCAGGGGCGAAGCACCCGCGCCAGCTCAACCAGCATCGCCGGATGCACGAAGCGCCGCTTGGCATGCCGTACCTTCGGCCAGGGATCGGGGAACATCAGGAACAGTTTCGACAGATATCCATCCGGCAGGGAGCGGATCAGCTTGCGCGCGTCATCCGCGAACAGGCGCAAGTTTCCAGGCAGTTTCAGTGGCGTCTCCGCCGGCGCCAGCCGCGACAGCAAAGAGGAGATGCCGTTCTCAAACACCTCGGAAGCAATGATTCCGGCTTCCGGATGCGCCCGTGCCAGCGCCTCCGCATGCTCGCCGCTGCCGAAGCCAACTTCCAGCCAGATCTCGCGCGGCTTGTCCCCGAAAGGTGCGTCAGGCCACGCGATGCGCGGCAGGATGACTTCCAGCAGCCATTCCTGCCGCGGCCGGAGCTTGTGCCCCCGCGCCCGGCCATAGAGCCGGTCTGGCGGCGGCTTGAGACTAGCCAAGGATCATCTAGCGGCTGAAGGCGGATTTCAGCGCCGGCACCAGATCGGTCTTTTCCCAGGTGAAGGTGCCGAGTTCGGAATTCGGCTCCCGCCCGAAATGGCCGAAGGCGGTGGTGGGCGTGTAGATCGGCCGGTTCAGATGCAGATGCTCCCGAATGCCGCGCGGGGTCAGATTGACCAGATCACGCAGCGTGCGCTCCAGCTTGGCCTGCTCCACATCGCGCCCTGTCCCATGCAGATCGACATAAAGCGAAAGCGGATGGGAAACACCAATTGCATAGCTCACCTGCAGCGTGCAGCGCTCAGCCAGCCCGGCGGCGACCACGTTCTTCGCCAAATACCGGCAGGCATAGGCGGCGGAGCGGTCAACCTTGGTCGGGTCCTTGCCGGAAAAGGCGCCGCCGCCATGGGGGGCCGCGCCGCCATAGGTATCGACGATGATCTTCCGCCCGGTGAGGCCGCAATCCCCGTCGGGGCCGCCGATGATGAAAGTGCCGGTCGGATTCACGTAGAACTCCTCGTCCGGGCACATCCAGCCCTTGGGCAGGATCTCCACGATCAGCGGCTTTAGCATGGCACGGATGTCGCGCTGCGAAAGCCCGGCCTCATGCTGGATGGAAACCACGATCGAAGTCGCGCCGACCGGTTTGCCGTCCACATAGCGCAGGGTGACCTGGCTCTTGGCGTCGGGCAGCAGCCCCGCCACCCGCTTGTCCTTGATCTTCCGCAGTTCCGAGATGCGGCGGAGGATCAGATGGGCGTAGTAGATCGGCGCGGGCATCAGCGCCTCGGTCTCGTTGCAGGCATAGCCGAACATGATGCCCTGGTCGCCGGCGCCCTCGTCCTTGTTGCCGACACTGTCCACACCCACGGCGATATCCGCCGACTGGGCGTGCAGATGCACCTCGACCTGTGCCCTGCGCCAGGAAAAGCCATCCTGATCATAGCCAATGTCATGAACAGCCATGCGGGCGAGATAGGCAAGGTAATCGGCGGTGATGGTCTCCGGTCCTCGGGTTTCGCCCGCCAGGATGATCCGGTTCGTGGTGACCATTGTCTCGCACGCCACCCGCGCATAGGGGTCGGCGGCAAGATAGGCATCGAGCACGGTATCAGAGATGCGATCGGCTACCTTATCGGGATGACCTTCCGAGACCGATTCGGAAGTGAACAGAAACTCGCCCTTGTCGCGCATGGATAATTCCTCTTGTCGCGAAGCCCGCAGCACGGGGTTTGCCGCACCGGCCGGATGCCGGGGCGGGTCGGGAATGGCCGAAACCGCCCCAGGGGTCAAGATTAGGAGGCTAAAAGCTCGGTCATATTCCCAGCATGTCTCGCATCGAATAGCGGCCAGGGTCACGGCCATGCAGCCACAAGGCTGCCCGGACCGCGCCATCGGCAAAGATGCGGCGATCAAAGGCATGATGAGTAAGGGCGATTTGCTCCATGTCCGAGGTGAACAACAGGCTGTGGGAGCCAGGAATCTGTCCGCCGCGCAGCGAGGCAAAGCCGATTTCTCCCTCCTTGCGCGCCCCCGTCTCGCCATGCCGCGCCTCCACCATCACATCCTGAAGGGGCACATTCCTTCCGCGAGCTACGGAATGACCAAGGGCAAGCGCCGTACCGGAGGGTGCGTCGATCTTCTGGCGATGATGCATCTCCAGGATTTCGGCATCGTGAGTCGAGGCGGAGAGGGCGGCTCCAAGCATCTCGGCCAGCGCCAGCACCAGGTTGACGCCCGGGGAAAAGTTTGCCGCCGCCAGAACCGGGATGCGCCGGGCGGTCTCGTCCACCGCCGCCTCGTCCGTGGCGGCCAGGCCCGTCGTTCCCAGCACCCAAGCTATGCCGGCTTCTTTCAGGATCGTGGCATGGCGAATGACGGTTTCCGCCCGGGTAAAGTCGATCACCACGTCGCAGGTGCGCGCTAGCGCCGCTAGGTCGCCGCCGCGTCCGATCCCGCCGGCAAGGGTGGCGCCAGCCAGGGGCACGGCTTCCGCAATCAGCTTTCCCATCCGGCCGGTGATGCCGGCAATGCCAATGCGCATCACATCCCTCCTGGATAGTTCGGCCCACCTCCGCCCTCGGGCGGCACCCAGTCGATGTTCTGGGTCGGGTCCTTGATGTCGCACGTCTTACAGTGCACGCAGTTCTGCGCGTTGATCTGCAAACGCGGCTCGCCCTCCTCCGCGCCGACGATTTCATAGACGCCAGCCGGACAATAGCGCGTCTCCGGGCTGCGATACTCCGCCCAGTTGACGGTAATTGCCTTTGAAGGGTCGCGCAGCACCAGATGCGCGGGCTGGTTTTCCTCGTGATTTGTATTGGAGATGAACACTGAAGAGAGCCGGTCGAAGGTCAGCCTGCCATCTGGCTTCGGGTAGGCGATGGGCTTCGCCTTGTCCGCCTTCTCAAGCGTCTCATGATCGGAGCGGTGATGCAGGGTCCAGGGCGACTTGCCGCGGGTAACGTAGGTCTCAAAGGCGGCATTGGCCATACCGCCCCAGAAGCCGTATTTCGCGAAACCGGGACGGATGTTGCGCACGGCATGCAGTTCGGGGAAAATCCAGCTCTGCCTCAGCAGTTCCGGGTAGCGCGAGAGCGTCACCGGCCTGCCCTCCGCCAGCGCCTCGGCGATCGCCTCTGCCGCGATCATGCCCGACTTCATCGCGGTATGCGTGCCCTTGATCTTCGGCACGTTAAGGAAGCCCGCGTCGCACCCGACCATCACCCCGCCTGGAAAAGCCAGTTCGGGAATTGACTGAAAGCCGCCCTCGTTCAGCGCTCGCGCGCCATAGGAGATGCGCTTCGCGTCGGTGAAATAGGGGCGGATCACCGGATGGGTCTTGAAGCGCTGCATCTCTTCGAAGGGAGAGAGGTAGGGGTTGCGATAATCGAGCCCGACCACGAAGCCATAGGCCATCAGATTTCCGCCGAGCCGGTAGATGAACGAGCCGCCATAGGTATCGGCAGGCAGGGGCCAGCCCACTGTGTGCAGGACAAGGCCGGGCTGTGATGCTCCCTCCGGTACTTCCCACAACTCCTTGATGCCAATTGCATATGTCTGCGGATCGGCGCCTTTGCGCAGGTTGAACCGGGCCTCCAACTGCTTGCCCAGCGAACCTCGGCAGCCCTCGGCGAACACGGTATAAGTCGCGCGCAACTCCATGCCGCGCTGGAACTGTTCCGTCACCCGTCCATCGCGCCCGACGCCCATATCTCCGGTCGCGACGCCAACGATCCGTCCATCCTCCTCCAGAAGCTCCGCCGCAGCGAAGCCAGGATAGATTTCAACGCCGAGCTCCTCCGCCTTCCGGCCGAGAAAGCGCACCACATTGCCAAGGCTGACGATATAGTTGCCATGATTGTTCATCTGCGGCGGAGTAGGAACCTTGCGGGCTCCCTTTTCTCTCAACAGCAGGAATCGATCCTCCGTGGCGGGCACGGTGAATTCGACCTCGGCCGGGTCCCAGCCCGGCAGAAGCTCATTCATCGCGCGCGGC
>DASTAF010000461.1:0-2216 GCA_035713005.1 Acetobacteraceae bacterium | reverse complement strand
GGGCGGCGCAGCACGAACAGATCATAAACGGCGATATCGGTGGAATCGAAGCGCAGCGCGTAGCCGCCACCGGGCAACTGGTACATCAGGTCGGTGCGCGTCCAGTCGGTGATCGCCATGAAATTGTAGCAGATGGTCTTGACCCCGGCGCTCGCTGCGGCGCGGATGGATTGCTTGTAGCTCTCGATGCGCTGACGGTGCGCCCCGCTGCGGGTCTTGATCTCCTCGGCGACGGCGATGCTCTCCACTACCGTCCAGACAAGCCCCGCCGCCTCGATCTGGCGCTTGCGCGCGAGCACCTCATTCTCGGGCCAGGCCTGTCCCTGGTTGATGTGATGCAGCGCGGTGACGATACCGGCAGCGCCCGCCTGCCGCACATGCGCGAGCGTGACCGGGTCGTCCGGTCCAAACCAGCGCCAGCTTTCCTGCATGTCATCCTCCCCTTCATCCCCTAAGGCTTTTTTGATCCCGAACTCTTGAATTCCGCAAGCCCGGCAACCCATTCAAGAAATCGTCAACAAGAGGAAGTTTCATGACCATGCTCAAGATCACGACTGCTTTCGCAGTTCTGGCCGGCCTCGCTCTCGCCCCTGCGGCGCATGCGGCGGGCTGCCTGAAGGGCGCGGCGGTGGGCGGCGCCGCCGGCCATGTGGCTGGGCATCACGCTGCTGCGGGTGCCGCGGGCGGCTGCGCGCTCGGCCATCACCACGCGCACAAGAAGATGCGCCAGAAGGCGAAGGCAAACAGCGCCTCCGGCACCGGCTCTCACTGAGCGGCTCACTGAATGCCTGGGGCGTGGCCGGCGGCCGCGCCCCGATTCAGCCTCGGCCCACGAAGGGCATTTTCGTCGCCATCACCGTGATGAACAGGGCGTTGGCGTCGGGGGGCAGCCCGGCCATGTAAACCACTGTTCTACCCACCACGTCCACATCCATGGTCGGCTCCGGCTTCATCGTGCCATCCGCCTGCGGTACCCCCTTGGTCATGCGCGCTGTCATTGGCGTCGCGGCATTGCCGATATCAATCTGCCCGCAGGCGATGTCGAAATTCCGCCCGTCCAGCGCGATCGAGCGGGTGAGGCCGGTGATTGCGTGCTTGGTCGCGGTATAGGGGGCGGAGCCGGGGCGCGGCGCATGGGCGGAGATCGAGCCGTTATTGATGATCCGCCCGCCCTGGGGCGACTGGTCCCGCATCATGCGGAAGGCGGCATGGGCGCAGAGGAAGGCGCCGTTCAGGTTCACCGCGACGACGCCGCTCCACTGCTCCCATGAAAGCTCGCCAAAATTCGTGCTTGGCGCGTTGCCGCCGGCATTGTTGAACAGGAGATCGAGCCGGCCGAACCTTTCCCTGGTGCGGGTGAACAGCGCCTCGACCGAATCTGGGCTGGTGACATCGGCCGCCGCCGCCAGGGCGCGCTCCGCCGCTGCTCCGGCAAGGCCAACCGTCTCGTCCAGCGCCTCCTGCCGCCGCCCGGCGAGTACGACCGAGTAGCCTTCCGCCAGCAGCGCCAGCGTGGCCGAGCGGCCCACGCCGCTGCCCGCGCCCGTCACCATCGCCACCTTGCCCTGCCCGCTCATCCGCTGCTCTCCGATTGTAGGAAATTGGCGCGCCCTGGTGGAGTCGAACCACCGGCCTCAAGATTAGAAGTCTCGTGCTCTATCCAGCTGAGCTAAGGGCGCGCAATACGCGGTCAGTGCGTCCAGTTCGTCCACCGCGTATACTTAAAATTATCGGCATAGGATTTCGGCGCGCGCAGGCGCGGCGTCGGTTCCTCCACGTCATAGGGAATGCCATTACGCTCGGCATAGGCAATTGCCTCCTCCCTGGTGTCGAAGGTCAGGATCACCTGGGTCAAGGTGTCGTCATTGCTGGTCCAGCGCATCAGCGGATCGAGATGCTTGGCGATCCGCTGGTCGAACCGCAGCACCCAGTGCTTCGATTTCGCCTGGCCGGACTGCATCGTATTCTTCGGCGGCACAAAGATCAGCGCGCGCATTCTCGTCTCCATCTCAACTGGTCGGGGCGGCCGGACTCGAACCGGCGGCCTCTTGTACCCAAAACAAGCGCGCTACCAGGCTGCGCCACGCCCCGCCAAGTCTCTTTTCCCTATGCGGGTCCGGCGCCGACTGCAAGCCGGTTCATTTCGAATCGCCGAATTGCGGTGCGACCACCTTGTCCCCCACATCGATATCGTCCTTCGCGGTGATGCCGCCCTG
>DASTAF010000460.1:0-3029 GCA_035713005.1 Acetobacteraceae bacterium | reverse complement strand
GGATTGGTGGAGCCGGGCTGGTCGCTGCGGCCGATCGCGTGCAGCAGGGCGACGCCGTCGGGGTTCAGGCAGCGCGACACCGCGTCGAAGAAGGCGGGGTAGTAGCCGACGCCGACATGTTCGAACATGCCGACCGAGACGATGCGGTCGAAGCTACGGGTCATGGCGCGGTAATCCATCAGCTCGAAACTGACGCGATCGGCCAGCCCCTCGGCCGCGGCGCGGCGGCGGGCTTCGGCGAGCTGCTCCTCGGAGAGGGTGATGCCGGTGACCTTCGCGCCGTAGTCGCGCGCCAGCGTCAGCGCCATGCCGCCCCAGCCGCAGCCAATGTCGAGCACGGTGAGGTCCGGCCTGTCCAGCAGCAGCTTCGAGGCGATGTGATGCTTCTTCGCGAGCTGCGCCTCGTCGATCGTCTCGTCCCCGCGCGGGAAATAGGCGCAGGAATATTGGCGGTCCCGATCCAGGAACAGGGAATAGAGCCGCCCGTTCAGATCGTAATGATGCGCGACATTGCGCCGCGCGCGCCGCGAATCGTTGGCCTGCACGACGGGGCGGATAACCCGGTTGATCGCCGAGCGCAGCCGCAGCACCGGTACGTCCTTCTCGATCAGGTCCGAATTGCCGAGCAGGACGTAGAGAAGGTCGTAGATGCTGCAATCGACCGCCTGCACCGTCCCTTCCATGTAGGCCTCGCCCAAAGCGAGGCCCGGATTGAGCAGCAGGGCGCGTATCGCCGCCTCGTCGGTGATCGCCATGGTGGCGCTTAACCCGCCGCTCCTGCCGTAGCGGCTGCGGGTTCCGTCCGGCCAGATGACGTTCAGCTCACCCTCGCGAATCAAACGCCTCAGCAATTTGTCGAGCAAGCCGCGCATCACCGATCCCCAGAGCTAAAATTGAGTTTACAATTAGGGGTTCAACTCCGGCAGAAAAGAGGGGCGGCGGCCACGGAGGCGGCAAAAAAATGCGCCAGCGTTGCCGCCGGCGCATGCTTGGTTGAGCAGGAATCGAAGCCGGTCAGGCTTCGCTGGTCTCGTCCAGCACCTCGGGGGCGCCCTCGGCCTCCTCCGCCTCATCCTCCTCGCGCCCGACTGCCTCGCCGCGAAGCTGCTTCTCGGCTTCCTCGGGGCTGCGCGCCACGTTCACCGTCACGGTCATCGTGACTTCCGGATGCAGCGCCACCCGCACCGAGCTGAGCCCGAGCGTCTTGATCGGGTGATCGAGCTGGACCTGCGAGCGGTCGATGCTCAGCCCCGCCGCCTCGCAGGCTTCCGCGACATCCCGGCTGGAGACCGAACCATAGAGGCTGCCCGAATCGCCCGCCTGGCGGATCAGGGTGACGGAAAGCCCGTAGACCCGCTCGGCCAGCCGCTCGGCCTCCTCCCGCCGCTTCAGGTTCTGCGCCTCGAGCTGCACGCGCTCGCGCTCGAAACGCTCGCGGTTCTGCTTCGTCGCCCGCACCGCCTTAGCCTGCGGCAGCAGGAAGTTGCGGGCATAGCCCGGCCGCACCTTCACCACCTCGCCCATCTGGCCGAGATTGCCGACCCGCTCAAGCAGGATCAGTTCAACTTGCGCCATGATCGTCTCCTCAGCTCAGCACGTAGGGAAGCAGGGCGAGGAACCGGGCGCGCTTGATCGCGCGGGCCAGTTCGCGCTGCTTCTTCGCCGAAACGGCGGTGATGCGCGACGGCACGATCTTCCCCCGCTCGGAGAGGAAGCGGGAAAGCAGGCGTACGTCCTTGTAGTCGATCTTCGGGGCGTTCGGCCCGGAGAAGGGGCAGGATTTCTTCCGCCGGTAGAAGGGGCGGCGGGCGCCCACGGCCGCGCGGCGGGCGGCGGGATTGACTTCGGTGCTATCGGACATGGATCACTCCTCCTCCATGACTTCGTCGTCGCGGTCGGTGCGGAATTCGTCGCGGGCGCGGAATTCCTCACGCTCGTCGGCGCCCCGCCGGCGGCCGCTGTCGAACCGGCCGGAAGGCTTCGGCCCGCGGAACGAGCGCTCGCGGTCGTCGGATTTGCGGGACAGCATGGCCGAGGGACCCTCCTCGATCTCATCGACCCGGATGGTCAGGAACCGCAGCACGTCCTCGTTCAGCGTCAGCTGGCGCTCCATCTCGTTCACCGTGGCCGGCTGCGCGTCCACCCCAAGCAGCACGTAATGCCCCTTGCGGTTCTTCTTGATCCGGTAGGCGAGGTTGCGGAGCCCCCAGTATTCGCGCTTCCGCACCGCGCCGCCATCGCCCTCAAGCTGGGCGGTGACGCCGTCGATCACCGTATCGACCTGCTGCTGCGTGATTTCGCTGCGCGCGATGAGCACGCATTCATAAAGCGGCATGATGCACCCCCTCTGGTTTGCTTCAGCCCTTGCGCGATGCGCGGTTTCCGCCCCTGGCGCGCCTGCGCCAGACACAATGACGGAAATGGGCATAGCCGGGTGCGATGCCACGCGCCCGGCAGGGAAGCCGCGCCTGTCGCACAGGGCGCGGCGGATGGCAAGACGGAATCACGCGCGGCTGCGATCCCAAAGCCGCATCGCCCCTACTGCTCCGGGCCGATGATCCGTGGCGCGGGCAGCCCGGCATCGGAGCCGGCATTGGCGGAATTGCCGTTGCGCATGCAATCCTTGATGCGCTCGTCGCGGTCGTGAATCTGCGCCAGCCGATTGCTGATGTAGCGCTGGTCCGGGAGGCCGGAAAGCGGCGTCGCCATCTGATCGGTGCGGGAGATGTAGGCGTAGTGCCGTGCCGCGTTGATCTGGTCGGCCTGTTTTGTGCAGGCGGAGAGATCGGCCGACTGGGAGGATGAGAGCGCTGGCCGCGGCGCGCCGAAGCTGCATCCCATCAGCGGCAGGATGGTCAGGCCGGCGAACACCGTGAGCGGATGGGTCATGCGGAACATCGCCGTCTCTCCTGATCTGGAACGCGCGGCCCCGGCGGGCCGCTCTTCCCGTTAAGCAACATGGCGCGCATCGCCGCCTCATCCAGGCCGCCCGCCGCCGTCAGCCGGGTGATGGAGGCCGCCTGCAGCAG
>DASTAF010000459.1:0-10159 GCA_035713005.1 Acetobacteraceae bacterium | reverse complement strand
GATGGTCTCGTAGTCGAAGCGGTTGGGCTTGCCGCCGAGCGGAACGTCGGGATGGGCAATTTGCAGCGGCAGCGGCGCCGCCAGGGCCGGGCCGGAATTTGCAGCAAGACACATCAAAGTAGTCAGCAAAACAGGGACGGCAAATCCCCAACGTCTTTTCATTTTTGCAAGTGGCTCCTTCCGGCCCATAGCGCCGCCGAGCGTGGCTGCCGCGAACTGGACAGTCAGCAGGCTCATCAAATTGATCCAGCGGATCAACGCCGGGATGCGCTGCCGGTAACGCATCGCACCATCATCAAGGTATTCCCGCTCCCAGTAGCTGATGAACATGGCGTCTCTAGAAACCAAAAGCAGATGACCAGATCATATAGGAAAGCCGGGAAACCGCTATCGCAGCCGTGGTCCGGCGGCAATGGGTGGGGTCTCGCCATGCTCGCCTCAGCGCGCGGCGCTTGCGGCTGCGCGTGGCTGCGATCCCGCGCCCCGGCCCTTGGCCGTGCCGCGCCCTTGCCACCGTCCTGCCGGCCCCGATGCGCGTGAGGGAGATCGAGGAAATCATGAAGGAATAGGCTGACCGGAAATAGCGGCAGCCCGCCCCGGACGTCCTCTCCCCGATCCTGATCTCCTGCTTCGACCGAACAGCCAACCCTGCCGTTTTCCAGCGGCGGGGCGATGCCTGTTTCCACCAAGGAAACCCCCCATGAGCAAGGAACCCGCAAGCCAGATGAGCCTCGGCTTGTTCGAGAGCACCAGCCTGTCCAGCAGCCTGGCGCTGGACTGGTCAATCGACCTCATCACCAGCAGAGGCACATTCACCGAGCCTGACGAGGCCGATGCGGCAGCAAACGATACCGCCCCTGCCCCCGATCACCCGCCGGCACGGAATTTCCGGCTCAACGGCGACCGCGCCCTGGCGGCAGGCTGGCGCGCCCGCGCCGCCGATAATCTGGCGGCCATCCGCCTTGCGGCAGCGATCGAGGCGGAACAGCGGCCCGCCACGCCGGATGAGCAGGTTGTTCTGAGCCGGTTCATCGCCTTCGGCGCGACCGCTTTGGCCAATAATGTGTTCCGCCGGAATGGCGAGGGGTTTTCCGGCGCCTGGGGCGAACTTGGCACCCAGCTGGAGCAGATGGTCACCCGCGAGGAACTGGCGAGCCTCGCCCGCGCTACCCAATACGCCCACTACACACCGGAGACCCAGATACGGGCGATCTGGCACGGCCTTGGCCGGCTGGGGTTCAAGGGCGGGCGGATATTGGAGCCCGGCTGCGGCACCGGCCTGTTCTTTGCCCTGATGCCGGAAGCCATCGCGGGCAACTCCGTCCTGACCGGCATCGAGATGGACCCGGTGACGGCGCGGATCGGCCGCCTGCTCTACCCGAACGCCTGGGTGCGCCGCGAGGACTTCACCCAGTCACGCCTGCCGGAGATGTTTGACCTCGCGATCGGCAACCCGCCCTTCTCCGACCGGATCGTGCGCGGCAACGACATGGTGGGCCGCCTGCATCTCAGCCTGCATGATTATTTCATCGCGCGCTCGATCGAGCGCCTGGCGCCGGGCGGCCTCGCCGCCTTCGTCACCTCGCGCTGGACCATGGATAAGCTGGACAGCACCGCCCGCGACCATATCGCGTCCATGGCGGACCTGATCGGCGCCATCCGGCTGCCGGAGGATTCCATGGAAGCCACCGCCGGCACCAGCGTCGTCGCCGATATCCTGTTCTTCCAGCGGCGGCCGAAGGATGTGGCGCCGCCGGACAGTGCGGCATGGCTGGAACTGGCGGAAGCGGTGCCGGCCGAGGACGGCGAAGCCAGCTTGTCCATCAACCGCTACTTCATCGAGCACCCGCGGATGGTGCTGGGCCGGCACGCCCGCACCAGCAGCGCCTTCGGGCCAGTCTATACCTGTAAGCCGGAGCACACCGAAGCCTTTGAGCGCCGCCTGACCCACGCCGTGGAAAACCTGCCGCCGCTGATCCACCCATTGCCGACGGAGACCCGCCCGGCTGCACCGGTCCAGCCGCGCCTCCGGATCGGCACGGCCGCGGACGGCGCCACCATCAAGGAAGGCAGCTACATCGTCATCGGCAACGAGCTGATGCAGGTGATCGACGGCCTGCCCCAGACGATCAAGGTGCGGCCGGGCAAGGGCGGCGACGGCATCTCGGCCAAGCATGCGCGGATCATCCGCGCGCTGATCCCGGTGCGCGACGCGATCCGCGAGGTGCTGCGGGCGCAGGAAGCCGATGAACCCCATGGCTGTGCCCAGGCCAGGCTGCGCTCCGCCTATACCAGCTTCGTGCGGTATTTCGGGCCGATCAACCAGACGGTCATCGTCGAGACCACCGATCCGGAAACCGGCGCCACCCGCGAGAGCCAGCGCCGCCCCAACCTGCAGCCCTTCCTCGATGATCCGGATGTCTGGCTGGTCGCCTCCATTGAGGAGTACGATCTGGAGACCAATCGCGGCAAGCAGGGCGCCATCTTCACCCAGCGGGTGATCGCACCGCCCATCACCCCGCTCATCACCAGCGCCCATGACGCGCTTGCGGTGACGCTGCATGAAACCGGGCTGGTCGATATCGGCCATATCGCCGAGCGTCTTGGCCAGTCGCGCGAGACGGTGATCGCCGAGCTTGGGGATGCCATCTTCCTCGACCCGCAACTCACCACCGAGACGCGGGAGACCTGGCTGACGGCGGATGCCTATCTCTCCGGGCCGGTGCGGCATAAGCTTGCCGCCGCGCAAGCCGCCGCGGCGCTGGATCGCCGCTATGCCCGCAACGTCGCCGCCCTGGCACGAATACAGCCGGAAGATCTGCGACCCTCGGATATCACCGCCCGGCTCGGCGCGCCCTGGATACCGGCCGATATCATCGCCGCCTTCTCCGAGCAGGTCATCGGCATCAGGACCCATGTGGCGCATACGCCGGAGGTTGCGATCTGGAGCGTCGATGTCGGCCCCTTTGCCAGTGACGCCCGCGCCACCTCGGAATGGGGCACCGCGCGCCGCCATGCCGGGCTGTTGCTGAATGACGCGCTGAATGCCGCCATCCCGCAGATCTGGGACGCCTGGCGGGACGAGACCGGCGAGCACCGCGAGTTGAACACGGCGGAAACCGAAGCCGCATCTGGCGGATCATCGCCGCGGGCAGCACCTACATCGCCCATTCGGTCGGCGCCGGGAAATCCTTCAGCATGGCCGCCGCGATCATGGAGCAGAAGCGGCTCGGCCTGATCACCAAGGCGCTGATGGTCGTGCCCGGCCACTGCCTCGCCCAGGCCAGCCGGGAGTTCCTGATCCTCTACCCGACCGCGCGCATCCTGGTGGCTGATGAGACCAACTTCGCCAGGGACAAGCGCCAGCGCTTCCTGGCCCGCGCCGCGACCGCGCAATGGGACTGCATCATCATCACCCATTCCGCCTTCAAGTTCATCCCGGCGCCGGCCAACTTCGAGCGGGGCATGATCGCCAGCGAGATCGCGCGGTATTCCGATCTGCTGGAGAGCCTGCAGGGTGATGACCGGATCACCCGCAAGCAGATCGAGCGGATGAAGGAAGGGCTGGAGGACAAGCTCAAGGCGCTTGCCACCCACAAGGACGACATGCTGACCATCGCCGAGCTGGGGATCGACCAGATCATCGTCGATGAGGCGCAGGAGTTCCGCAAGCTCTCCTTCCCGACCAAGATGACCACGCTGAAGGGGATCGATCCGGACGGCTCGCAGCGCGCCTGGAACCTCTATGTGCAGTCCCGGTTCATCGAGACCAGGAACGCCGGGCGCAGCCTGATCCTCGCCTCCGGCACCCCGATCACCAACACGCTGGGCGAGATGTTCACCCTGCAGCGCCTCATGCAGCCGGCGGCACTGGAGGAGCGCGGCATCCACCAGTTCGACGCCTGGGCGGCGAATTTCGGCGAGACCCGCACCGAGCTGGAGTTGCAGCCTTCCGGCCTCTACAAGCCGGTCACCCGGTTCTCCGAATTCGTCAACGTCGCCGACCTGATGGCGATGTACCGGTCGGTTGCCGATGTGGTCCTAAAATCCGATCTGCGCGACGTGGTGATGCTGCCCCGCATCCGCGGCGGCAAGCGGCAGATCATCACCGCCAGGCCGAGCCGGCTGTTCAAGGCCTATCAGAAGCGGCTCGCCGAGCGGATCAAGACCATCGAAGCCCGCCGCGGCAAGCCGGAGAAGGGCGATGACATCCTGCTCAGCGTGATCACCGATGGCCGGCATGCGGCGATCGACATGCGCTTCGTGCTGCCCGACTGCCCGGACGAGCCGGAGAACAAGCTGAACGCGCTGATCGATAACGCCTACCGCATCTGGCTGGAGACCGGTGACCGGCGCTACACCTCGCCCGAAGGCCTGCCCTATGCCAACCGGGGCGGCGCCCAGATGATCTTCTCGGACCTCGGCACCCTCGACGTCGAGAGCAAGCGCGGCTTCTCCGCCTATCGCTGGATCAGGGACCGCCTGATCGGGCGCGGGGTGCCGGCCGGCCAGATCGCCTTCATGCAGGACTACAAGAAGGCGAGCGCCAAGCAGCGGCTGTTCATGGACATCAATGCCGGGCGCATCCGCTTCCTGATCGGCTCCAGCATGAACATGGGCACCGGCGTCAACGCCCAGAGCCGCCTGGTGGCGCTGCATCATCTCGATGTACCCTGGATCACCTCGCATATCGAGCAGCGCGAGGGGAGGATCGAGCGGCAGGGCAACCAGAACCCGGAGATCGAGCTTTACGCCTATGCCACCACCGGCAGTGTGGACGCGACCGGCTGGCAGCTGCTGGAGCGCAAGGCGCGGTTTATCGAGATGGCGATGTCGGGCGACCGCAGCATCCGGCGCCTGGAGGATAGCGGCTCGCAGGCCAACCAGTTCGCCATGGCCAAGGCGCTGGCCTCGGGTGACGCCAGGCTGATGCAGAAGGCGGGGCTGGAGGCGGAGATCGCCCGGCTGGAGCGCCAGCGCGCGGCGCATCTCGATGACCAGCACGCGATCCGCTGCCAGATCGAGGCGGCACGGCACACCATCGCCCACGCCGAGCAGCGTCTCGCCCATCTCAGGCAGGACATCACCCAGCGCATCCCGACCCGTGGCGATGCCTTCAGGATGAAGGTGCAGGGCCGGACCTTCACCGAGCGCAGGCCGGCCGGCATCGCGCTGCTCAACCTTCTGCGCAACCTCGATGCCAAGGCACGGGAGTATGACGTAGCCGTCGGCGAGATCGGCGGCTTTGCCCTCACCGCTACCGTGTTCAACCATCGTGGCGGCACAGAGGTCCAGCTGACCATCGACCGGGCTGGTGGCCCGCATGATGTCAGGTATGAAGTCGAGCTGAGCGCCTTGGGGCTGATCGCCCGGCTGGAGGCGCATCTCGACCGCTTTGAACCAGAAGCCATCGAGCACCGCCGCGAGATGGCGGATGCCGTCGCCCGGCTGCCCGGCTACGAGGCGCGCCTCGGCCAGCCCTTCCCGCTCGCCGAAGAGCTGGCGGAGAAGGAAGCGGAAATGGCGGCGCTGAACGCATCGCTCGCGGCGAATGTGGAAGCGCAGGAAAAAGACGTTGGAGATGATGCGGCGAGCGATGCGGAACCAGCGATCATCCTGCCTTTCCCGCATGTCCACCCGGATCTGAATGAAGATTCCACCGCGGAAAGCTTAGCCGCTAGAGCGCTTTCAGGCTGACCGTAAACGGTCAGCGCGCTCTATGTCTTTGTTTTCGCGAGCAGCTTTATCAGCCAGCCTGTTCCAGTCTAGCTGATGCTCTAGGTGCTCCGATACATTCAAAAGGTTCACCACGCATCGGAGCACGCGCTTGATTTTGTGAGCCGATTCAGCCGACGCCCGGAAACGGGCATCAGCATCGGACCACTAGATATGAATGCCGCCAGCGACCTCGATCCGCTGGGCGTTGACCCATCCGAAGTCATCGGACAGTAACCCGGCGATCACCGGTCCGACATCTTCTGGCAGACCGGCGCGGCCAAGCGCCGTATAGGCGGCAATCGCTTTGTTGACCTCTGGATTGTCGCGGACGATACCGCCACTGAAATCGGTGGCGATCGGCCCTGGTGCGACGACATTCACCGCGATCTTGCGTGGCGCCAGTTCGAGAGCCATGTTCCGGCTCAATGCTTCCACTGCCGCCTTGATGGGTCCGTATCCGATTCGATTCGCCATACTGAACCGGGCGAGCCCCGAGGAAATATTCACGATACGCCCACCATCGTTGATCAGCGGCAACAGCTTCTGGGTAATGAACAACACGCCTTTGAAGTGGACGTTGTAGAGCCCGTCCATCTCCGCCTCGGTAATAGTCTCCAAACTGCCGTTCGATGACGTGCCGGCATTGTTGACCAGATAGTCGAAGCGCTCGGCGCCTGTCCTGGCCGACGCGCTCCGGACCTCCCTGACGAAGCCGTCGAACGAGCTTGCGTCGCTGATGTCGAGCTGAAGGGCGATCGCTGGCGCGCCGACCTCGGCAGCCAGAGCCGCGACCTCCCCGGATTCTGCGCGATTCACGTTGTACGTGAATATCGAGCGGACGCCGCGCCTGGCGAGGCAAAGAACCGTATTGCGTCCGATGCCCCGACTGCCGCCGGTGACGAGAGCGATCTTACTACCTGACATAATTATCCTTTCCCGCTGAACGATTGGGACGACCAAAAATCGTCCTGCTGATTATGCAGGATCGCCGCCCCCGCCAGGAATGCCGGAACGAACCGCGTTCTTGCCTATTCCTGCTCGTCCCTCTACCGTCAAGGACATTCAGAAGCCGGAGGCCAAATCGAGCATGGATCATTTGGTGCAAGCCATACTGCGCTACACGGACCGCCAGCCTGGGGAGAGCCCGTTCCTTACGGAAATCGGTCACATGGCGATCATGCGGTCAGATCATCCCAAACCGCCGAGCCACATGATTTTTAGGCCCTCGATGTGCGTCGTCGCGCAAGGTGCCAAGTGGGCGACGTTCGGCGGCGATCAACTGGAATATCGCGCGGGCCAGGCGCTTGTGATCGGCGTCGAAACACCCTCGATCGGGCGGGTGGTCGAAGCCAGCCCTGGCGAGCCCTGCCTTGTCCTTGCATTCGAACTGGACCTCGCGATCATGCGAAGCGTCGCCGAGGAACTGGATTCGCCGCCGAGGCCGAGCGGTGAAGCGGGTCGGGGCGTTCTCGTCACGGATTTTCAGGGTCCGCTCGCCGACTGTGCGCTTCGCTTTGTGCGCCTGCTCGACACGCCCAGGGCGATCCCTGCGCTTTACCCGGTGATCATGCGGGAAGTCTGCTATTGGCTTCTCTCCGGTCCGCATGGTGGAGACATCGCGAGGATGACCCTCGCGAATAGTCCGTCACGGCCAGTGATAAACGCCTTGCACAGCTTGCGTGATCGCTTCCGAGAGGCCGTACGGGTCGAGGAGCTTGCCACGATCGCCCGATTGAGCGCATCGGCGTTCCATCGCCAATTCAAAGCGCTCACGGCGATGACCCCACTCCAGTATCAAAAGCAGCTTCGCCTTCTGGAGGCGCGAAGGCTCATGGTTTCGAATGCAGTCAACGTCGAGACTGCTTCCTTCCAGGTCGGCTATGAAAGCCCTTCCCAATTCAGCCGTGAATATACCCGCATGTTCGGCGCATCCCCCAAGCGCGATGCGCGGGCGATGCAGACTAAACTCTGTGACGATCGCGCCACCGAATACCGCGATTGAGCTAGTGGTCCGATGCTGACGCCCACTTCCGGGCGTCGGCTGAATCGGCCCACGAAATGGAGCCGGGGCTCCGACTCATGCTGCACCTTTTGAATGTGTCGGAGCACTAGATCGGGCGCGACAGTCTTTCCTCGTCGTCGATCAGGGTGAGGCGCGCCGGCAGCAGGTCTCCCCACTGCCAGAGAACCAGGTTGAGGTCATGCGCGGATGCTCCGGGCGCAAAGCTTCGCACGAGCAAGGCGTGATAACCCTTGGCGATCAGGGTTCGGGCAAAAGCCTGCGTCCGCGCTTCTCCTTTCGCCTTCATCTCGTCACGCCATGTTGCGGCGGAAAGAGCGGCCGCGTCCATGCCTTCCGTTTGCAGGGCCGCCTCATCCCGGCTGTCGAAGATACCCTCGATTGCCGCGGCGTATGAGACCAGTGTTGTTGGCTGGAGATTGCCGACCTGGTTTGCCTCCCGCACAGCCGTAAAGATCGATAAGGAGCAGTAGAGGGCTGGTATGCCCTTCGGGTTGAAGCGCCCGCCATAGCGCCGGGCACCCTCCCCCGACATCGGCTCCCGGGCATAGATCGGATTGAGCGCGCGGTAGAGCTTGCCGCTATAGATCGTCGTCACGATCAGGCATGAATACCGGCATCGACCGCGTCGATATATTCCAGCACCTCATTGGCCCGTCCGTTCAACATGAGCTGCATGGGCGTCTGGCCGGAAAAGCCAGGCAGAGGCTCGGACCGGTACCAGGCGTAAGCCATCATGATGGAACCAAAGCGCGGGGCGACCTTGTTGAGAATCTCGATCATTTCGCGCAGGCGCCGCTGCGTTCTGTCTGACCGAACCCGCTCCTTGCGCTGGACGGCGTCCCGTCCAAGGCCGGCCGAGCGTGCGACGTCCTCGCTCGTGGTCCTCAACTCCCTGGCGATCTTCCCCGGAGCGAAGAATCCCGCGTCAGCAAATTGCAACAGATCCATGGCTCATAATGCCTTCATGCCACATAGTCTGCCGCAAAATAGCGTCAGTCGTTGTGAAATTCAAGGATCGCCAAGGCGCGAATCATCCTATCAGCCTAAATTGGCTGAGGCTACTGCTTGTACTTCCTTCAGGAGGAGAGCCGGGAATGGGAATGAACCACGTCATGGAGCAATGACTCCATCGCAGGCGCCAGGGCACGCCACCGCTGCGCTCCATTGACCGGCTGCGCAGCCCGATCCGGCTAGGCCGCAGCCCCTTTGGGCCGCGCTCCGTGCCGGCCAGGGCCGCTCGCCGGCAATGGTGCCCTGCCCTCGCCCCTGCGCTCGGGATGCCATGCCTCCGATCAAGGAAGGCAGGAACCGAGACAGGAAAAGACGATGGAACTTAGGAAAGCCGATCCCGCCACCCTGAAGCTGAACCCCGGCAACCCGCGCCGGACGGCCGCGCCGGCGCAATCCGACGAGCAACTGGCCGCCAATATCAAGGAGTGTGGCCTGATCCAGCCGCCGCTGACCTTCGAGGAGGACGGAGCGCTGACGGTGATCGCCGGCGCCCGTCGCGTCAAAGCCTGCGTCATGGCGGGCTTGGCCGAGATCGACGTGCTGGTCTGTGAGCGCGATGACCGGGCGAACATCATGCAGGCCTTTGCCGAGAACATGATGCGCACCGGGCTTGGCACGGTGGACCAGTGGCGCGGCATCGAGGCGCTGGTCGGCGCCGACTGGACGGAGGACGCGATCGCGGTGGCGCTCTCCCTGCCGATGCGGACGATCAAGCGGGTGCGGCTTTGCGCCCATCTCCACCCGGCGATCCTGGACCAGATGGCGAAGGGTGATGAGCCACGGGCCGACGAGCTGCGCCTGATCGCGGCCGCCACACCGGAAGAACAGGCGCAGGCCTGGAACAAGCACAAGCCGAAGAAGGGCGAAACCACCCTCTGGCACAGCTTCGCGGCGGCGCTGCGCAAGGACCGGATGCCGGCTTCCGCCGCGGCCTTTGATGACGAGCTGGCCAAAGCCTACGGCATCGTCTGGCAGGAGGATCTGTTCGCCCCTGCCGATGAGGATAGCCGCTATACGACGCAGGTCGAGGAATTCCTCGGCGCGCAACATGAATGGATGGCCAACCACCTGCCGGAGAAAGGCGTCATCCTGGAGATCGGCCAGTACGGTGAGCCGAAACTGCCGCCGAAGGCCGAGCGGGTCTATGGCAAGCCCGGCAAGGGCGACATTCTCGGCCATGCGATCGACCAGCGCAGCGGCAAGATCATCGTCACCCCGTTCAGAATGCCGGAGCCGAAGGCAAAGCCGGGCACCGCGAAAGCCATGGGTGTTGATTTCCACTGAGATCTGATCCGGGAAGGGTAAGTTTTTCCACTGAGAATTGACCCATGTTTGAACGCTTTCCCGTCAGGAACTGGCGGGGATGAACGGAGTGTTGGACATGGCGTTTTTGAGCATTATCCGTCG